>JAAYPV010000101.1 GCA_012519635.1 Clostridiales bacterium | reverse complement strand
AGAATAGTTGCTCTATATGCTCCGCTATCCACCGCCGTTTCGACAGCCTATTCATATTATCACTTTTATCTCGCTTTGTCAAGGGGAATTTTACTTTTTGTACAACATTTCATTTTTTTTATTTATTTTTATCGGTTTTTGTTGATTTTATATTAATTTTCTTTAAAATGAAACAATTTAAGCGACTTTAAAAAATTAAAGCCGCTTAAATTTTATAATATTATATTTAAAACCCCAAAATTTTCTGAAAATCCTTTGAAATTTCCTTCTCTAGATTTTGTGCCGAAGCTTTTTCAGCACCTGTTGTTGTATAATACACCTTAATCTTAGGCTCTGTTCCCGATGGCCTAATAATCGCACTTGCACCACCTGTTAGTTCGAACACCAAAACATCTGACTTTGGAAGTGTTATTTGCGTCTGCTCTCCAGTTTGAGTATCAACGGACACACTCTTTATATAGTCAGAAATTTTTGTAACCTTCAATCCACCTATTTCAGCAGGAGGATTTTCACGAAGACCAGTCATTATTTCTTTCATTTTCTCCATACCAGTTTTGCCTTCACAAGTAAAGCTCTGCTGAGTATGAACATATACTCCATATTTCTTGTACAGATTATCTCTTGCCTGTATCATTGAAATACCTTTCGTTCTATAAAAAGCAGCCATTTCGCATATCAACATCGACGCAACTACAGCATCTTTATCGCGTACATAGGTACCCGCAAGATAACCATAACTCTCTTCAAATCCAAATATATATCTGCTTTCCTCACCCTTGTCCTCAAGGAAACCAATCTGCTCACCGATAAATTTGAAACCAGTAAGAACTTCAATAACCTCTACATTATACTCCTTAGCAATAGCCTTAACCAAATCAGTTGTAACAATCGTTTTAACAGTAACTGGATTCTTAGGCATTGTTCCTCTGCATGTTCTTTCACTGCAGATATATTCTAAAAGCATCGCACCAACTTCATTACCCGTAAACAATTCATAGCCATCACCGGACGGAACAGCTATTCCTACCCTATCACAATCAGGGTCAGTTGCAAGCAATAGGTCAGGCTTTTCCTTTTCACATAATTTTAAACCTAAATCCAAAGCCTCTTTTATTTCAGGGTTAGGATATGGACATGTAGTAAAGTTTCCGTCAGGGTTCTCCTGTTCAGCTACAACAACTATATCTTTTATTCCTATTTTATTCAATATGTTGCGAACAGGCTTGTTTCCAGAACCATTCAATGGAGTGTAAACAACCTTTAGACCGCTTGTCGCACATAAGTCAACATTAATGCCTTGTGCAATTACATTATTATAGTATGCCTCCAAGACATCGTCCTTAATATATTCAATCATACCGTTTGCTAAACCATCTTCAAACTGCACAATCTTAACACCATCAAACATATCAACTGCGTTTATTTTATTTAAAACAATTTCAGCAGCTTCAAGGGTCATCTGGCAACCGTCATCGCCATAAACCTTATATCCATTATATTTTGCAGGATTATGACTTGCGGTAATAACAATACCTGCATCGCATTTCAATTCCCTTACAGCAAATGATAGCATAGGAGTTGGCATTAACTCTGAATAAATATACACCTTAATACCATTTGCGGCCAAAACGCCCGCTGCATTTTTTGCAAAAACATCGGATTTAATTCTACTATCATACGCAATTGCTACAGATGGATTTTTAAAAGCCTCATTTACATAATCAGCTAATCCCTGTGTTGCACGCCTTATTGTGTATATATTAAGCCTGTTTGTTCCCGCACCGATTACACCTCTTAATCCACCAGTACCAAACTCGAGACTACGATAAAATCTATCATTTATTTCATTCTCATTTCCAGCAATGGATTTTAACTCAGTTTGCAAATCCCCATCTTCTACAGCTTTTTCTAACCATAGCTTGTACAATTCTTGAACATTCATAGTATATAATCCTCCAATATATCCGATAATAAGTAGTAATTATACCAATTAGTATTATACCATAATACTAATAAATTGCAAATGAAATTTTATTTTATTAATATTATTTATTATTCCCATAATACCCCACATAATTTCATCTGCACTTTATTTTATCATAAATTTTATTACTTTACAATACCTTAATTTTAATTAAACATAACCTGTAAATAGTAATTTCTTTATTTTAAAAAAATGTATACTATAACTAAGATATTTTAACTTTTTTTGAAATTTATTATTGACTTAAATCAATATTATGGTATAATTACACTATAAAAATTATTAAGGAGGAATAGTATGTACTTTAAAAAAGCAATAGCTGGTATTCTTTCAGCTGCTATAGTTTTAACATCTGCATCCTTTGTTAATTTTATGTCAGCTGAAAGTACTGTACTATTAAACAACACATTTGAATCAAGTACCGAAGGCTGGACAAGTTGGGGAAGCTCCAGTATTTCCATTTCAAGCGGCAATGCCAAAAATGGTTCAGGGTGCTTGAAAATTACAGGTAGAACCGAATCCTGGAACGGTGCTGGAAAAACCATGCTCGGAGTACTTAGTTCGGGTAAAACATATGAAATAAGCGCATGGGCAATGTATGATACTGGTGCTGATAAAGAGGAAATAAAGCTGCAATTAAAGTATAGGGATACTGAAGGAACAGACAATTATGTGACTATCGCAAATGAAACAGCAACTAAGGGCGAATGGGTTGAAATTTCTAATAGGGCTTATACTGTTCCCGCTGATGCAGTTGAATATACAATTTATTTTGAAACAACTGACAGCTTGATTGATTTCTATATTGATGACATAACTATTATTGGTGAGGATTCCAGTGGAACAATTGTAGTTGGTGCTGGTGAATTTTTTGATGACTTTGAAACTGGTAAAATGGGTTGGTCCGGCAGAAGCTCAGAAAAAGTTGAAATTTCAACTGATGAAAAACATTCAGGTAGTCAGTCATTATTCGTTTCAGAAAGAACACAAATCTGGAATGGTGTTACTGCAAATAAATCTACTGTATTAAATCCTGGAGATGCTTATACCTTTGGTGCATGGGTAATGTTTAAGGGTGATTCTTATTCCAATACTCAAGCCTTTAGTATAAATCTTCAGTATAATCAAAACGGTATCGACCAATATGTAGAGGTTGCAAGAGCAACTGCTACAAAGGGCAACTGGACTTATATTGAAGGAAATGCAGCAATCCCTTCAGATGCTTTAGGTCTTAATGTATATATTCAGACTGCTTATACACAAAATCCAACATCTCAGGATTTAATGGATTTCTATATTGATGATGTTTCTGCAAAGCCTTTATCTCACGATATAGAAACTGATATTCCATCCTTAAAAGATGTATATAAGAATTACTTTAAAATAGGTACAGCAGCTACAAGCAGCGAAATTGCATATAAATCCACACAGGAATTAATTAAAAAGCACTTTAACAGCATAACATTTGGAAATGAGCTAAAGCCTGATGCTGTACTAGATAAAAGTGCTTCAATATCTTACATGAATTCAACTGGCGACCAGACTAATCCACAGGTATCACTTGCTGCTGCAAAATCTCTTTTAAACTTTGCTGAAGCAAATAACCTTCCTGTAAGAGGTCACACTCTTGTATGGCATAGCCAAACTCCCGATTGGTTCTTTAAAGAGAATTTTGATGACAATGGTGCATGGGTGTCCAAAGAAGTTATGATTGCTAGAATGGAAAATTACATTAAAAACCTCATGGAAGCATTAGAGACTCAATACCCAAATGTAGAATTCTATGCATGGGATGTTGTTAATGAGGCGTTCTCAGAATCAGGTACAATGCGTGACGCTGGCTCAAATAATATTTCACCAGGTCAATCGGCTTGGGTAAAAGTATTCGGTGATGATTCCTTTATTGACTATGCGTTTACATTTGCAAGAAAATATGCTCCTGAAGGCTGCAAGCTCTATTATAATGACTATAATGAATATGTTCCTGCAAAAAGAGATGGCATCTATAAAAAATGCTTGGAGTTAAAGGAAAAAGGATTAATTGATGGTATAGGAATGCAAGCACACTTGGATATGAGCTATCCATCAGTTTCACTCTTCAAGGAAGCATTAGAAAAATATGCATCAACAGGACTTGAGATTCAAGTTACGGAGCTTGATATAACACAAAGCAATATTTCTGAGTCTGGATTCAAAGCACAGGCTGAACAATACAAGGGCATTATGAAAGCTATCAAGGAAGTAAAAGATAACGGTGGTAATATTACAGCTGTTGTATTCTGGGGAACAGTTGACTCAACAAGCTGGCGTTCTGATAGAGTTCCTCTATTGTTCGACGGTGATTTCAAAGCAAAACCTGCATTCTATTCAATCATTGAAGGAATGGAAATACCTGAATACCAGGTTGGCGATGTAAATAAAGACGGTTCTGTAAATATAGCTGATTTAGTTGATTTAAAACGCTTTATCTTAAATATGGATAAGAAAATTGACGCTGAGTTAGCTGATATTAATACAGATGGAAAAATCAATATTTTTGACTGCGTTCAACTAAAAAAGATTTTATTAGATATGTAATTATATAATTTCACAAATTAAACCTCCGTATTTTCAACTGAAAATGCGGAGGTTTTTCGTTTAAAACCTATGTTAGCTTTAATTGATTAATATCGGGTAAATTCTTTGCTAAACTTCCTACTGCAGGAATGGATTTTACTCTAAATTTATCAACCTGTTCACTTATTTCATCAGTAACTTCAATTACATCCTGCAATACGGTCTTTGCTTTTAAGTTCATCACCTGTACTCCAATTGTGTTTCTTGTTACTTTGGATGGTATTATTTCCGTATTTACAACAATTGCTCTGCCATTACTTGAAAAAAACATAAGTTCCTTTTCTTCAGCAATGAAAAGCATCTTCACCAACTTAGATTTATCCGAATACGCATTCAATAGCTTCTTTCTGTTTGTTTTTGTTTCATATGAGTTCAATGGAACCTTTGCAAGCTTTCCGTTCTCAAAACAAAACAGAACATATCCTGAATAATCTGTTGTGACAATCATGCCAACTAGATTTTCATCTTCATTAAATTCCAATTTAGCGGGTATGAAATCTCCCATAACGCTTGCCTTCGTATCCTCAAAATCAAATAACCTTGCTTTATACGCCTGAAATTTATCTGTAAAGAAAATCAATTCAGCCCTGTTTGTGGACTCAATATGCTCTGTAATAAAGTCCCCCTCTTTAAGCTTTTGTTCATTACTCATTCTTAATGATTGAGGAGTAATTTTCTTTAAATATCCACTTGATGATAAAAATAAATTAACCGGATAATCAGGTATATCCTCAAATTCATCCTCATATTCAATGTCAAGCTCATATAAAATCATTGTTTTTCTAGGCTTGCTATACTTCTTTCTGATTTCATTAAGCTCTTTAATTATTATCTTCTCTATTTTTCTTTCATCAGCAAGTATGGACCCCATTTCTTGAATGCTTTCTTCAAGTCTTTTAATTTCTTCTAACCTATTTAAAATATACTCCTTGTTTAAATGTCGCAGCTTGATTTCAGCAACATATTCAGCTTGAACTGAGTCTATTCCAAATCCAATCATAAGATTTGCAACAACCTCATTTTCCTCTTCAGTTTCCCTTACAATTTTAATTGCCTTATCTATGTCAAGCAGTATTTTTTCTAACCCCATTAATAAGTGTAGCTTTTCTTTTGCCTTATTTAAATCAAATTCTACTCTGCGTTTAATACATCCCTTTCTAAATTTAACCCACTCATCAAGTATTTCCGCAACTCCCATTACCTTCGGCACACCATTAATAAGTATATTAAAATTACAGGAGAAATTATCTTGCAATGGTGTCATTTTAAACAGCTTTTGCATAAGCTTATCTGGGTCAGTTCCCCTCTTCAAATCTATTGCAAGCTTTAAACCTCCTAAATCCGTTTCATCACGAATATAGGATATTTCGCGAATTTTGCCCTGTTTAATCAGCTCAACTATTTTATCCATTATTGCTTCAACAGTGGTACTATAAGGTATTTGTGTAACCTCAATGCAATTTGCGTTCTTATCATAATTGTACTTTGAACGAAGTTTGACAGAACCCTTACCAGTATTGTAAATCCTCTTTATCTCATCCTCATCATAAACTATAAATCCTCCACCCGGAAAATCAGGTCCTTTTAATGTACTTATTATGTCATGGTTAGGATTTTTAATCAACTCTATGCAGGTTTCACAAACCTCATCCAAATTAAACGGACAAATGCTACTTGCCATTGATACTGCAATACCCATATTTGAATTTACAAGAACAGATGGAAATGCTACTGGTAATAATTTGGGCTCCATTAGCGTATTATCGTAATTCGGCATAAAATCAACAGTATTTTTATCTATATCCCTAAAAACCTCATTACATATACCATCCAGCTTAACCTCTGTGTATCTTGACGCTGCATATGACATATCCCTTGAATAAAATTTACCAAAATTACCCTTAGAATCAATATATGGATAAAGTAATGTTTCATTACCCTTAGTCAATCTTACCATAGTTTCATAAATTGCACTATCACCATGAGGATTGAGCTTCATAGTTTGCCCAACAACATTCGCAGATTTTGTCCTCGCCCCTGTGAGCAATCCCATTTTATACATTGTATATAAAAGCTTTCTGTGCGATGGCTTAAAGCCATCTATTTCTGGCAAAGCCCTTGAAGCTATTACACTTATTGCATAAGGCATATAATTCTTTTCGAGCGTTTCTGTAATTGGCTCATAAACCACTACCCCTGAATTTTCAATATATACCTTATGCTGCTCCTTTTTATCATTATCCTTAGATTTTCTTGCCACAGTCTATTCTCCTTGCCAAATATTAACCTTATGATATATCTGCCAATTCAAGATAATCTACACCATACTTTGAAATAAAATCCTTCCGTCCTTGTAAATTATCCCCTAGCAAAATATCAAACATCTCATCAATTGCCTTAGCATCATCCATTGTAACCTTAATAAGTCTTCTTGTATCAGGATTCATTGTGGTCATCGACATCATTTCAGGGTCGTTTTCACCAAGACCTTTTGAACGCTGTATAGTAAATTTCTTATCCCCTATTTTTTTTAGAATATCCTGTTTTTCCTTTTCAGAATATGCAAAATATGTCTCATTCTTTGTTGTGATTTCAAACAATGGTGATTCAGCAATATAAATATATTCCTTTTCAATAAGCGTAGGGGTAAGCCTATATAACATAGTCAAAATCAAAGTCCTTATCTGAAATCCATCAACATCGGCGTCAGTACATATAATAATCTTATTCCACTTAAGTCCATCCAAGTTAAAAAAAGAAAGTTCCTTATTTGCCTTTGATTTAACTTCTACACCACAGCCCAGAACCTTGATTATATCTACAATTATTTCATTTTTAAAAATCTTATCATAATCAGCCTTAAGACAATTTAATATCTTACCCCTTACTGGTATTATCGCCTGAAAATCTGCCTGTCTTGCCAGCTTTACCGCACCGAGCGCTGAGTCACCCTCCACGATATAAAGCTCCCTTTTGCTTATATCTTTGGTACGACAGTCAACAAATTTTTTCACCATATTTGAAATATCAATGGTTCCCGTAAGCTTCTTCTTCAGATTCATACGGGTTTTTTCAGCATTTTCTCTGCTCCTTTTATTCACCAGCACCTGTTCAGCAATTTTTGTCGCCTCATCTGGATTTTCTATGAAATAAACCTCAAGCTGATGCTTTAGAAAATCAGTCATAGCCTCATAAATAAACTTATTATTTATTGCCTTTTTAGTCTGATTTTCATAGGAGGTCTGTGTAGAAAATGAGGATGAAACCAACACAAGGCAATCCTCAACATCCACAAATGATATCTTTCTTTCATTTTTAAGGTACTTATTATTCTGCCTTAAATAAGAGTCAATTTGCGACACAAAAGCCTGCTTTACCGCACGCTCTGGAGAACCACCATATTCCAGATAGCTTGAGTTATGGTAATACTCCATTCTTTTTATTACATTTGAAAAAACAAATGCCAATCCGATTTTTACTTTATAGTCATCCTTATCCTTTCTGTCCCTGCCTTTTCTTTCACATTCCCAATATTGAATCGTCGTTAAGCTTTTATCCCCAACAATCTCATTAACATAGTCTATAATTCCATTTTCATAGAAATATTGATACTCCTCAAAAGTTCCATCTTCTTTTTCAGACCTGAATATAAAAAGAAGATTTGGATTTACAACAGCCTGCCTTTTTAATGTATCATGAAAATATTCATCAGACACATCTATCTCGGTAAACACATCCAAATCGGGACGCCAACGAGTCCTTGTGCCTGTTCTTTTGCTTTTAGCAGGTTCACTTTTTAACCCTCCGATATTTTCACCCTTTTCAAAATGCAGATTGTATTTTTTTCCGTCTCTATAAACCTCAACATCCATATATTCGGATGCAAATTGAGTTGCACAAAGTCCCAATCCATTCAAGCCTAATGAATATTCATATATTGTTGAGGAATCATCGTATTTTCCACCCGCATACAACTCACAATAAACCAGCTCCCAGTTATACCTGTTTTCATTGTTATTAAAATCTACGGGACAGCCACGCCCAAAATCCTCAACCTCAATAGATTGGTCCTTGTATTTTGTTACAATAATTTTGTCACCAAACCCAGCCCTTGCCTCATCAATTGAGTTTGATATAACCTCAAAGATTGAATGAGCACAGCCCCCTATGCCGTCGGAGCCAAAAATAACTGATGGACGCTTTCTGACCTTATCCGGCCCCTTAAGCATAGTGATACTTTCATTATCATAATTATGATTCCTAGCCATTTTTTCATCCTTACTCTTACAATTTTAATGCTTATTTAAGCATATCATAAAAAAGCATTCCTTGCAAATCTAAAGCAGCAGCATAATGTCAAACATATTTCTAAACCTTGTCAAAAGCCTGCTGCAAATCCTTAATAATATCCTCAACATTTTCAAGTCCAACTGATAAACGAATCATACCACCATCAATACCTGCTGCAACAAGCTGCTCATCAGTCAACTGTCGATGTGTAGAACTTGCTGGATGTAGTACACAGGTTCGTATATCTGCAACATGAACAACATTTGACGCAAGCTGTAAACTGTCCATAAACTTAATTGCTGCTTGCTTTCCACCCTTTACAGCAAAGGAAACAACACCACTACAACCAGCAGGAAGATACTTCTTTGCAAGCGTAAAATATTTATTACCTTCCAATGTCGGATAGTTTACATATTCAACATTATCACTCTTGCTGAGGTATTCAGCAACTTTTTCTGCATTCTCACAATGTGCTTTCATTCTCACAGCCAGTGTTTCAAGCCCTAAATTTAGTAAAAAAACACCAAGTGGTGATGGTGTAACTCCTATATCCCTCATCAATTGAACTCTTGCCTTTGCGATATATGCAGCATTTCCAAAATGCTCAGTATATACAATTCCATGATAGCTTTCATCAGGTTCTGTAAACTCTGGGAACTTGCCATTAGACCAATCAAATTTTCCACTATCAACAATTACGCCACCAACCTGTACTGCGTGTCCATCCATATATTTACTGGTAGAATGTATAACTATATCTGCTCCATACTCAATAGGTCTACATAAAACAGGGGTTGCAAATGTATTATCAATTATTAAAGGAATTTCATTTCTTTTCGCTATTCTAGAAAACTTTTCTATATCTAGTACTGCAATCGCTGGATTAGCAATAGTTTCTCCAAAAATAGCCTTTGTATTTGGCTTAATCTTTAACAGTATCTCCTCTTCAGATGCATCTGCATCAACAAAAATACATTCTATTCCAAAGCGTTTAAATGTTACTGCAAAAAGATTAATAGTTCCTCCATAAATTGTAGAGGTCGCAATAAAGCTGTCACCTGTGTTAAGGATATTTAAAATTGCCAATGTAGACGCAGCTTGTCCACTTGATGTACATAACGCACCTACTCCACCCTCTAATGCAGCAATCTTCTTTTCCACACAGTCAACCGTTGGGTTGGCAAGCCTACTATAAAAAAAACCATTCGATGTTAAGTCAAATAATTCACCTATTTTTTCTGTTGAATCATAGGTAAATGTTGTTGACTGGCATATCGGCAATACTCTTGGCTCACCATTTTTTGGCTCATATCCCTCATGCAAACATTTAGTTTCTATCTTCACATTTATGCCTCCTATCTCCTAAAACATAACAAATATGATGCAATTATAGTAATTTTACTCATTTAACAAACCAATTAATTTTACCACACAAAGTACAAAAAATCAAGTTTAACTTGAAAAAATATGAATACTCTTAATAAGATTTAATTCTTATGCACTTTAACACTAGAAAATACAGTTAACATGTAAACTATACAATTTTAGCCATAACAGATATTTTCTGAGATTTAAAATGCTTTATAGCTATCATATATGTTCTTTTATTTTAAATGTCATGAAATATATATTTTAAAAATATCAATTATTCTTTAAAATAATGCATATACCCTTGTATTTACGCTTTTCTTGTAGTATAATAAATTATATTGTAGAATAAAAATTCATTAAATAAAATCGGGGTATAATATGACATTTTCAAGTTTATTTTTCCTATACTTTTTCCTACCAATTTGCTTGATTTGCTATTCATCGACACAAAAGTTGGAGTATAGAAATATTATTTTAGTTATATTTTCATTGATTTTCTATGCATGGGGAGAGCCAATTTGGGTTAGTTTATTGGTCTTCAGTGCTTTTATAGACTATATTCACGGATTATTGATACATAAATTCAGGGGTAAGGTTTGGTCAAAGATAGCTCTTATCAGTTCCCTGACAATTAACTTAGGAATCCTTGCCATATTTAAATACAGTGGATTTTTAGTAACCAATATAAATGAGCTTTTGTCACTTAATCTTACTGTCCCCTCCTTTAAGTTACCGATTGGTATAAGCTTTTATACCTTCCAAACAATTTCATATACGATTGACTGCTATTGGGATAAGGTTAAGGTTCAAAAAAGCTTCCTTAATTTTTTGATGTATGTATCACTATTTCCACAGCTTGTCGCTGGACCTATCGTAAAATATTCAACAATTGAAAAAGAAATCACTAGTAGAAAGACAACTATTTCTGATTTAAGTAAAGGCTTTACACGAGTAATTATCGGGCTTGCAAAAAAGGTCATAATTGCAAATAATTTAAGCCTTATAGTTGATACAATTCTAGGAGGAAATATTTCCTCCTTGTCCTATATAGGAACATGGTACGGTGCAATTGTTTATGCATTACAGGTTTACTATGATTTTTCTGGATATTCCGATATGGCAATAGGTTTAGGATTAATGTTTGGATTCCATTTTGATGAAAACTTTAATTATCCATTTATTTGCAAAGATATCTCTGAATTCTGGCAAAGATGGCATATTTCCTTAGGAACATTTTTTAAAGACTACTTGCTTTACCTACCATTATTCGGCAAGAGAAGAAAGTATGCCAGCTTGTTTTTGGTTTGGTTCTGTACAGGATTATGGCATGGTGCAAGCTGGAATTATATAATCTGGGGTTTATACTTTGGCATATTCGTCTTTATAGAAAGCTTTCTTGGCAAGAAAAAAATTAAAAAAATTCCTATGATTGTTCGACATATATATAGTAAGCTCATTATATTCATCGGTTTTGGTATTTTTTATTTTGAAAACCTTAAAAGCCTTTTAAATTTCTTTAAAAACCTATTCTTTATTAATGGAAATGCTTTTATTGATGATATAACCAAAATTTCATTTGCAAATAATATTATTTTGATACTGATAGCTGTTGTTTTCTGCTTTCCAATCACTAAATTTATTGAAAAGCTCAGAGAAAAGTCAACTAAAATGCTTGCTGTATTAGATATGTCGCAAGTAGCAGTAAATGTTGCACTGCTACTTATAAGCAGTATTATGCTTGTTGACGCTACAAATAACCCATTCTTATATTTCAGGTTTTAAAATAAGGAGTTGATTCTAATGAACAATATTGATAATATAGATATTCCTATACTAAAACAACCTGTAAAAAAAGACAGAAAGCAAATTGAAAAATCCATTCAGACAATTAATGTAATTGTTATTGCTTTAATTTTTGCTGCTATATCCCTGTTCCTTCTAATAGGCAAACGACCTACTGTTTCAAAAACTGAAAACAGAGAATTAGCAAGGTTCCCTTCCTTTAGTTCAAAAAGCTTTTTTGATGGTGAATATACAGCGAATATCGCAAATTATTATAATGATACAGTTCCCTTCAGAAGTACATTCAAGGATATGACATCAAGCTTGCGTGCAAGCATGGGTATTGAATTGGATGGTATCATCATTTACGGTAATGTAAACGGAGGTAAAAAGGATGCAAAAAAAGACACTTTATCCGCAGAGAAAACTGAAACAACTCCTCCACCTAAGCAAACTACTGATGAAACAACTCCCACTGTAACCGATGTTACGACAGGTATAACAGAAAGCTCACCTGTACCAGTCGAAACTGTTCCTGTTGAAGATGAGATAGATGATATCGAAGAGGGAATTTTAAGCGGCGGAATACTGGTTTATAAAAACAGAGGTATACCCGTTTATTATGGTAGCTTTGCCGCTGGACAAAATTATGCTAGCTTTGTTAACGCTTATAAAGCAGATTTAGGTGAGAGTGTAAATGTATATTCATTAGTTGCTCCAACTGCACAATCATTCTATATGCCAAAAAAATATGCTGAAAAATATGGTAGTGAGAAAGATAATCTTGAAAATATAAGACAATTTCTGAATGGTGTCATTGAAGTTGATGCATATAATGCACTTTTACCTCATAAAAAAGAAAATATATATTCAAGAACAGACCATCACTGGGCACCTCTTGGAGCATTCTATGCCGCACAGGAATTCGCTAAAAAAGCTAATGTTCCATTTGCGGATTTATCCACATATGAAAAAGTTATTGAGCCTGGTTATGTTGGTACACTTTACGGCTGGTCACAGGTTGCTGCTTTAAAGGATAATCCCGAAGACTTTATCTATTATAAACCATCTAATCAATATACTACAACCTACTATGACCCTAACTTTAATTTCGACCATAAGGGGCCATTGCTTATAAAGGCATATGGTAGTAGTCTTTACTGCACCTTCATGGGCAGTGATGAGTTCATTGTTCATGTAAATACTGATGTAAAAAACGGAAGAACGCTTGCAATAGTAAAGGATAGCTATGGAAATGCTCTTGTTCCATGTCTAACTGGTTCATTTGAAAATATTTATGTAATCGATATGCGATATTTTAACCTCAATGCCATCAATTTTATGAGGGAGCATGGCGTGACCGATGTATTATTCGCTATGAACACCTTCTCTGCAACCGGTGGAAACTCTAAGCATATTGAGAGAATCAGAACACAATAACAAATTAGGGGTGGATAATTATGCAAGTACTGACTTACCCTTTTGATAGTTCGGAAATACTTAAAAACAGAAAAAAAATCAAAAAACAACTGCTACAAAAAAACAGAGCAAGAATTAAAAAAAACATTGCAATATTAGGTGGCTCAACTACTAATGATATAGCCTCCATACTCGAACTATTCCTGCTTGATAATGATATTGAGCCTATATTCTATCAATCAGAGTATGGGCAATACTGGCAGGATGCAATGTTTGATAATTCTAAGCTAGACGACTTTAAGCCTGATATTATCTACATTCACACTACTTCTAAAAATATTACTGAATTTGAATTTAATATGAAAAATTCCGCTGAAGCAATTGAATATCGAATTAAAAAACAGTATAGTCATTTTGAAACAATGTGGCAAAGTCTTGCACAAAAATATAATTGTGCGATTATTCAAAACAACTTTGAAATGCCCTCCTATCGATTGCTTGGGAATAAGGATGTAAGCGATATTCATGGCAAACTCTGGTTCATTAACTTATTAAATATAAAATTTTATGAGTATGCACAAAATAACAATAATTTCTATATAAATGACATCAACTACCTATCAGCACGCTATGGACTTGATAGGTGGTCCGATCCACAATATTGGTATCTGTATAAATATGCTTTAAGCCTATCTGCAATTCCTGAACTTGCCTACAATATTTCTAATATTATTAAATCCATTTTTGGCAAAAATAAAAAAGCATTGGCACTTGATTTGGATAATACTCTTTGGGGTGGAGTCGTAGGTGATGATGGACAAGCTGGACTGGAAATCGGACACGAAACTCCTGTCGCACAAGCATATCATGATTTTCAAAGCTATATTAAGCAACTGAAAAATCTAGGTATCACGCTAACTATTTGTTCAAAAAATGATATAGTAAATGCCCTTGATGGTTTGAAACACCCTGATACTGTATTAACTGCTGATGATTTTGTGATAATCAAGGCTAATTGGGACAATAAGGATGAAAACATTCTTAAAATAGCAGATGAACTTAATATTTTGCCTGAGAGTATTGTATTTGTTGACGATAATCCTGCTGAACGGGAAATTGTTAAATCTCGTCTGCCTATGGTGGAAGCACCTAAAATGGAGAGTGTAGAAAGTTATATAAGAACACTTGACAGATCAGGATATTTTGAAGTTACAACCTTTTCAGACGATGACATAAGTAGAAATGATATGTATAAAGCAAATATTCAACGAATGCTCGAACAGCAAAAATTTAATAGCTATGAGGATTATCTTTTAGAGCTTAAAATGACTGCTACTATTGAATCATTTAAGCCTGTATATATCGAAAGAATCGTTCAGCTTACTAATAAAACAAATCAGTTTAACCTCACTACCAAAAGATACACCGAAGGTGAAATTCAAGAAATATATAAAAGTGATGATTATATTAAACTCTATGGCAGACTTGCAGATAAATTTGGAGATAACGGTATTGTTTCAGTTGTTATAGGTAAAATTGAAGCTACTACGCTCCATATTGAGCTATGGCTCATGAGCTGTCGTGTTCTTAAACGCGATATGGAATACGCCATGCTGGATACTCTTGTTAAAAACTGCTTACAAAAAAACTTAACTAAAATTATAGGCTACTACTATAAAACAGCTAAGAACGCTATGGTAAGTGATTTGTATGAAAAATTTGGTTTTAAGCAACTGAGTTCCAATGAAAACGGAAATATCGTCTGGGAATTAGACTTACAAAACTATAAGAATAAAAATAAAGTTATTATTGTTAATTCAGAAAAGGAGTTGGTTTAAATGAACGAAATAGACGTTTATAATAAATTAACCGAGATATTTAGGGATATTTTTGATGATGATTCAATTGAAATCAATAGCGAAACATCCGCTGCTGATATAGAGGATTGGGATAGCCTTGAACATATTAACCTTATTAGTGCTGTTGAAAAAACATTTAAAATGAGATTCAGCATGAAGCAAGTTTCTACTATGAAAAATGTTGGAGAGATGGTTTCAATTATTCTTAATGCATCAAAAAAATAAGGAGGTATAAATGTTACAAATTGCAGTTTGTGATGACGATAAAATTTTTCTTAAAACTCTTGTTGAGGCTATAGGTAAGATTTTATTTGAATTAAATCTTCCTTCTAATATACAGTCATTTACTTGTGGTTCAGAGCTGATAAAAAATATTAAAAAAAATGATATTCAATATGATATTATTCTTTTAGATATAGATATGCCTAAGCTTAATGGCAAGGAAACTGCAAAACAGCTTAGAGAACTCAATTCCTCCTTTAAGCTTATTTTTATATCCTCTATGAAAGGTGAAGTATATAATACATTCCAATACTGTGCAGATGCCTTTGTTCCAAAGGATATGCTGAATCAATTATTAAAACCCGAACTAACCAGAGTGCTGAATGAAGCAACTGCCGCAAAAATAGAGCTACATATATTTGAAATTGAAAATGAATTTAAAAAGAAAAGTGTTATTAAATTACCTCTTACAGATATAATGTATTTTGAATCAATAAACAGGACGATATATATGCACACAAAAAATAAATGCTATACTCTTACACAAAAGCATTTTCAATCTTTAAAGGAAAAATTCTTAGAAAAAAATTTTGTTGAAATTCATCGTACCTGTATTGTAAATATTCGATATATCTATTCAATAAATGAAATTGATGTAACACTTGATAATAATAGCAGATTACCACTAAGTAGACGACAAAGAAAAAATGTCATAAGCATGCTTACAGAATTTGTAAACAAGGAGGTTATGTATGAATAACAATCCTATATACTCTTATGTATTTTGTTTTATAGATAGTTTTCTGATTTACTTTCTGTTTCATAATGTATTTACCCCAAAGCATGGGAAAAAAATTAGCACTATATTATTATTCACATCAGTAATTGTATTATCTGTAATTGTATACTTTTTAAGCAACTTAAACTTATTAATTAGAATAGGATTGTTAATAATACTGATTCCCCTCCTTTCTTTATTTTTATATAAAGATAAAATCTACATAACCCTGTTTTTTTCAATGCTTGGTATTTATGTTTTTTTAATAATTGACATTATAATTAGCTTGATTTTTGCGATGCTTGCTGAAGAAACTATACAGGTTATTCTGGCAACAGGTAGCTTGTATTCAATATTGTTACATATATTTGCTAAGCTTGTTAATCTTATTACTTTCTTACTTATTGCTAGAATGTTTAAAGCACTGAATTTTAATATCTCCACAAAATACTGGATTTTACTTAACATTATCATGGTCGTAAACCTTTTCATAGCATTGGTATTTATGGAGCAGTCATCAGGTATATTTTCTCTTGACAATGGACTAATTCATTACCTAATTTTCGCATCAGGTTTTTTGGTTATGAGTTGCTTTGTTGTTTATTTCTTTATACAGATATGCTTATTCTTTCAAAAGGAAAAGGAATATTATATTACTGATACTACCAATAAGGCTCTATGCCAGCAAATTGAAATACAAAATGTTATGATTGAAAATATAAAAAAAATTAAGCATGATATGAAGAATAATCTTTTAAATATTTCAATGCTTATTAACCAAAATAAAACTAATGAGGTTTTAGAATATATTAACGAACTTACTGCTTATATTCAACAGCACAAAAGCAATATTTGCCGAACTGAAAATAGTATTGTTGATGCAATTGTGAATTGTAAGATCACATTTTGCGAAAGCAATAATATCAAACTTAATTTAAAAGCAGATAAGCTACCAGAACTGTATGCAAGTTTTTCAGAAATGACTACAATACTCTCAAATATTCTTGATAACTCTATTGAGGCCTCACTCAAGCTGGATGAATCCAACAGAGAAATTGATGTTAGTATATTTGTATACAAAAACTATGCTGTATTTACAGTGAAAAACAAATTTAATAATGTGTTGAATATCAAAAATGGTGTTATTAAGACTACAAAGCTTAATAAATCTCTTCATGGTTATGGTTTGTCACTAATAGAAGATACTGTTAAAAAGAATAATGGAGTATTTAATTATTCTCATGATGATGATTTCTTTAAAGTTACTGTTATGCTGCCATTAAAAATTCAAAAAAATATAAAAACAGTTGCTAACTACTGAAAAGGGTCATCTACAGGCTTATCATTAAGCTTTACATAAGCATCAAGTCTGTTACTATCATAAGTCACTAAAAACGCATCACTAATACTTATATTCCACTTATCCTTTAACTGTTTTCTTAACCATTCCTCTTCTTTACCCATTGATTTAAGGTTTTTATAAATGATTTTACCATCTATAACTACATTTGTCACTATTCTTTCCTTATCCGGTGATAAATTTAAATCCTGTGGATTAACAGGTCGCTTGTCAGATACAGGAAGTATCGATATCATTCCATTAGGTTCAATTATAGCAGTTTGAATGTCCGCTAAATTGAAATACCCGTTAACACGACATTGTGTTAAAAACTCATTTATATCCAGTCTTGCCTTCATTAGATTTTTCTTATATAGCTTTCCATTATCCAAAAGAATTATTGAGCGTCCGATTAAAAATCTTCTTAGCTTAATGGATTTTGTAGCTATGCAAGAAATTGCTAATGAGGCTAGTCCATAAATAATCATTGCAGTAAGTGGCAAAAGGAAATCTCCTTCTAGGGCTGTTGCCATCTCAGCAGCTATTGAGCCTATTGTTATGCCATTGATGTAATCAAACAGAGTCATATTTGATATCTGCTTGTTTCCTATCAGCTTAGACAAAACAAATAATACAATTATTGAACCAATCGATGATAAAATAATATTTAAAATCTTCATTATAAATTCCAACCCTTTAATAATAAAATATTATTGTTACTATTTATACTATGTAGTTTGAATGATTTTATTTATAAACTTATATACTTATTTTCTACTACAAAATGAATACTAAATTGAAATCATTGCTGATTTAAAAATAAAAAAAGCATCTTACACAAAATCTATGTAAGATGCTTTAATTATGTTCTGTTACTTATTTGGCCCTAAATTTTCTTTACTAATTTGAGAAACAAGATATTTAGCTATTTGCATATTATCAGATACATCTAGCCTATCATCATATACACAGTTAGCATTCTCCCTTGCAGTAGCTGAAAGCTCAAGTATGCCAATTAAATATTTGTTGAATTCAATTATATCAGTAATTCTTATTTCTCCATCAAGATTAACATCACCGTAAACAACCTTATCCCAGTCAATTTCGTCATTATTATCTACATCATCTTCACTTGATGTTACTGTTGTTTCTTCCGAAGTTGAAGTAGTAATATCACTAACATCCCCATCATCGGTAGTAGTAATATCATCAGTATCACTAGTTTCAATGGGAGTTGTTTCAGTTTCAGATGTCTCCTCTGAGGGTGTTGTTTCCGTATCCTCAATAGTTTCAGATACAGTTGTTTCTGAGCTTTCAGATGTTTCAGGATTTTCTATATCTTCCTCAAAAACAGAGCAGATTTTTGATGTATTTAACATACCATAAATAGAATTTACTACTGTTTCTCCCCACTCTGTCAAAGTATCACCCTTATAGTCAGTTACCATATCAAGGTATGCAACATCACTGCTATTTCCATGCCATGACCATGCCAACCAGCCGGTATTTGTTTCTTCACAATAACTCATTATTGTTGCTTCATCAACATCACCATCACTGTGATTACAACCAAATTCGCCAATGCATAGTGCAAGACCCTGATTTAAGACATTGTCAATATTGTATTTTATTACAGACTCATTTCCACCTGCTGTACCATACATATGTATTGCAAAAATGATATTTTTCAATGGGTCTGAATTAAATACCTCCAAGCCCTTATCATGAATTGCCTTACCATATTGTCCCCAACCAGCCGCATCAATCATTATGTTGTGAGTCAAGCCTGCATTCCTTAAAAGCTTTACTGCTGCTTTATAGGATGTTGCCCATTCGTCAGAATTCTGGTCACCTCTCCATTCATTTGCAATGTTAATTATTACTCTGTCTTCCTTACCAACAAATGCGTCCTTGATTTCTACAAAATACTCTGCTGCCTTCATCAATGAATCATGCGTATTATATCCAGTTGCATCATGAACCTCCAAGATAGCAACAAGCTTGTTCTCTTCGCATATTTTTAAAATATTCTTAACTGCAGAAACACTATCTTTATTCCACTGTTGACCATTGGAAAGTACGATTCTTACTGAGTTTGCACCATATTCAGCAATCTTTGGCAATGCTACTGCCTCAGTTCCCTTATACCATGTAAACGCATAGTTTACACCTCTCATTACAAATGGATTATCATTTGCATCCTTTAGTGTAGTACCATCAACATAAAATCCCTTTACTGGAGTAAGCTGCTCATCATCATCACCACCACTACTTGATTTTACAACCTTCCAGTTAGTTAGTTTAACACTACCAGACTGCACTGTATCACCTAATGTTTTTACAAACATATTAACTCTCTTAACATATAACAAATCTGCAACAGGAGAGTTGTTAACCCAGTTTGTATCCGCTGATTTCCACTCGCTTGCATGTGGATTCAAAACAATTTCCTTTGTTTCGCCTGCTAAAACAACAGTTTCAATGTTTTCCCACCAGTTCCAGCTGCCACCTGTGCATAATGCAACTGAAAGTGCGATATCAAAATCGTTCGGATTTTCAACAGAAAAGCTGACAGTTTCATATTCTGTCCAGTCCTCTTCTTGAGAACCATCATTGCTAAAGCCTGCAACACAATCATCTGCATCATTTGGATTAATATTAAAGGAAACAACTAGTTCTTCAGATGAATTATTTACAGAAGTTGTTCCTGTCTGATACCCTTCTGTTTTAGACCAGTTATAACCTCCAAATCCATTTGCATTCGCATTTGCAATACTTATAAAGCCTGTACTAATTAGCGATACAATCATTATTAATGATGTAAATACCGCTGGCATTTTTTTTGACATATCAAAACTCCTTTTCATTAATATTATTTAAATTATAGCATTTAAAGGAGTTTTGTCAACAGCCACTCTGCATATTTATTAATTACCAACAATATATAATAGTAATTTATTAACCTTTTAATAATTTATACAATAAGTATAATCATAAAATATGAAAAAATCATGAATAATGTTACTATTCTTTAAACAGTCTTATCCTTTACTTAATTTCCATTGATTTCTGAATTTTTTATGTTATAATTTAATTGATTGTATAAATTAGTATGTTACTATATTAAGGAGAATTATGTCATGAAAGTGTTATTTATAGGTGGTACAGGAGTAATAAGCTCTTCAATTTCTACGCAATTAATCAGCGAAGGATATGAACTATACCTTTTAAACAGAGGAAACCTCAATAATATATTGCCAGAAGGTGCTATAAACCTTGTATGCGATATTAATGATGAAACAAAGGTTTTTGAAATAATAAAAGATATGACCTTTGATGTTGTAGCTGATTTCATTGCTTTTGTTCCTTCTCAGGTTGAACGAGATTATCGTCTTTTTAGCAGTAAAACTAAGCAGTTTATTTTCATCAGTTCTGCTTCTGTATACCATAAACCACCTTCTGATTACAGAGTAAGTGAAGGAACTACACTTTCTAATCCATACTGGGATTACTCAATGAATAAAATTGCTTGTGAAGAAAAATTAATAGATTTATATAGGAAAACTGGTTTTCCTGTTACCATAATAAGACCAAGCCACACTTATTCTGAAAGATATATCCCCTTTGCTGTGCATGGGAATAATGGCAGTTGGCAGGTTATAAAGCGTATGCTTGAGGGCAAGCCTGTTATAATTCACGGAGATGGTACTTCATTATGGACATTGACACATAGCTCTGATTTTGCTAAAGCCTTTATTGGACTTATGGGCAATCCTCATGCCATTGGTGAAACTGTCCACATAACATCGGATGAGGTTCTTACATGGAACCAGATTTATACCAGCGTTGCAAATGCTTTGGGAGTTACCTTAAATGCTGTACATGTTTCATCTGAATTTTTGGATAAGTGCAGTGAAGGTAATTTTAAGGGCAGCTTAATTGGGGATAAATCAAACTCTCTTATATTTGATAATAGCAAAATAAAAAGACTCGTTCCGGACTTCATTGCTACAAAAAGGTTTGATCAGGGTATAAAGGAAACTATTGATTATATGTTTGCGCATCCGGAGCTGCAGATTGCTGACCCTGAATTCGATAAATGGTGCGATATTGTAATCAGCGAACTGGATAAAGCTATCAACAATATAAAAGAAAAACTCTTGTAATGGTGAACAAAATGAAGGATTATTATGGAGATGAACTTAAAACCTTTATTATAGAAGTTGAATTAAATCACGAAACCAGATATGTGCGCACAAAAAATGTTGCAATTTATTCTAAGGATATTGCAAGAAAATTTGCTCATAAAAAATCTGCTAAACGCTTTTATAAAGGCTCAATATTCGATAAACTAAATTGTAATTGGCGTGTAATTGAGCTTAATTATTCGGAAAATGATTTTTCATAAAATAAGAGGCTCTTTTATTATAAAGAGCCTCCACCAATAAATTCCCTTATTAAAGACATATTATCAATAATTTCTATTGGGATTGAACTAATTTCTGATAAAAGTTGAATAATCATTTTATAGTCTTCTGATTCTTGATACCCACTCTCTATTGTTAATAAATCATTAAGTAGAACATTCTTATATGCAGATGGCTCATATGATATGAATGTATCAATATCAAAATCAGCCCTTTTCTTATAAGGCATAATATATAAATCTTCTCCTCTTGATACACTTTTAAACATATCAAAAATCTCTTCTAGCCTTCTTCCACGAAACATTTTATCCCTTATAAGTCTTCTCATCAAACGAATTTTTCTTGGGTGAATTATTGTACCATCATTGCACCTTATTCGAGTTCTTACACTAACATATACTTTTATTGTGTGTTCTGAAACATCTTCTCCAACTACAGATGGATTTAGTGCATGAATACCCTCAATTAAAATTACATGCCCTTTTTCTCGTCTGAATGATACTGAAGAGGTTCTCATCTGTGTCTTAAAATCAAAAATAGGAATATCTATTCTTTCACCATCTATCAGCTTTTTAATATGATTATGTAATAAATCAATATCAAGCCTTCTTGGTGATTCTAAATCAATATTTCCATATTCATCAAAGGGCATATTCTTAGCATCCTTAGGCAAAAAATAATTATCAAGGGATATTGTTTGTGCTTTATGCCCAGCCTCTGTAAGCCTTTTCTCTATTATTAAGGATGATGTAGTTTTTCCAGAGCCAGATGGACCTGATACTAAAACCACCGGCTTCTCATGGTCTTCAAGCATTATCTTTTTCGCAATATCATTTAGCTGATTATGATAATTGCTCTCCACCATTCTTATAAATTCGTCCCTGTTCTCATTAATATTCCTGTTAATTTCATTCACTGATATATATTTCAACTGATATTCACTCCCTTGTTTAGTATACATATTTAATATTATAATAAAAATGCTCATAAATGACAATAGTTAAATAAATTTTATTTTTCTATTATTTATCTATCTTACATATAATAGCTTATTACAGTTTATAATATAAATAAAATAAAAGGATAGGTGATTAAAATGTTTAATGTAAAAGTTGCAAAAGTCAAGGGTTATGAAATTATTGACTCAAGGGGAAACCCTACCGTAAGAGCAGAAGTAATTCTTTCAAGTGGTGCTATGGGTGCAGCTAGTGTTCCTTCCGGTGCATCTACTGGTATATTTGAAGCCCATGAGCTGCGTGATGTCAATTCCAACCGTTATTATGGCAAAGGTGTTACTAATGCTGTAAACAATATAAATAATATAATTAACCCTACTTTAAGTGGATTTAACTCCATTGAGCAGTCAAAAATTGATGATTTGTTAATTCAACTTGATGGAACTGAAAATAAATCTAAACTAGGTGCAAACGCTATTCTTGCAGTATCCTTAGCTGTTGCAAAGGCTGCAGCAAGACATTATCATCTGCCTTTATATAAATATTTAGGTGGAGTTAATGCAAGCACAATGCCCGTTCCTATGATGAATATTCTTAACGGTGGTGCTCATGCCTCAAATAATATAGACATTCAGGAATTTATGATTATGCCCGTTGGTGCTGAATCATTTAGTGAAGCATTGAGAATGGGTAGTGAGATTTACCATAGCTTGAGTAGTATTCTTAAGGAAAAAGGCCTTTCAACTACTGTTGGCGATGAGGGTGGATTTGCTCCGAATTTAAATTCTGATGAGGAGGCTATCCAATATATTTTGGAAGCAATTAATCGTGCAGGATACAATACTGACGATGTCAAAATTGCTCTTGATGCAGCAAGCAGTGAATGGTATAAGGATGGCAAATACTTGCTACCAAAAAGAAATATTGAATACAACGCTGATGAATTGATTTCATATTGGGACAAGCTATGTAATGATTATCCTATCATTTCCATTGAGGACCCACTGGGTGAACAGGACTGGAATGGTTGGGCCGAAATAACAAAAAGATTGGGCAATAGAATACAACTTGTCGGCGATGACTTATTTGTAACAAATCCAATGCACCTAAGACGCGGTATTTCTGAAAATGTTGCTAATTCAATACTAATAAAGCTAAACCAGATTGGTACTCTTTCTGAAACCCTGACCACAATCCAGATTGCTAAAAATGCTGGCTATCGTACAATAATTTCACATCGTTCCGGTGAAACTGAGGATACTACAATTGCAGACCTCTCTGTTGCAATCAATGCTGGACAAATTAAAACAGGTGCTCCTTGCAGAACGGACAGAGTAGCAAAATACAACAGATTATTAAGAATTGAAGCAGATGGAATCCATAAATATTACAGCATGCGATAAATCTATTGTAAAAGTAACCCTCCATGATTTTTATATCATGGAGGGGCTTTTTAACTTTTTGAGCTTGTTTTGCCTAAATCAGATTTATCCATTTTGCCGCATAAATATTGTGCAATTGCCATTGCATCGTCCATTCCGATTTTACCATCATGAACACAGTCTGCATTTTCCCTTTGCCTTTCATCAAATCGTACTGTTCCTACAAAATATTTATTCAATTCTATAATATCTGTAATTGAAATACTGCCGTCCAAATTAACATCCCCATATTCAGGTACAAATATAATAGATGATGTTTCAGTTACTTCTGTCTCCTCCGTTGCAGAAGTTTCAGTAGTAGTAATATCAGAACTAATAGTGGTAACAATATCACTACTACCAGTGCCTTCAGAGGGTGTGGACTCAGTACTGGTTACCTCCGAAGTTTCAGTTACAGAAGAAACCTCATCACTTGTGCTGACTTCCACAGTTGTTGTTTCATCTTCACTTGGAGTAGTTTCATCATTTCCATAACCATCTAATGGATATGTCTTTAAATCTGGCAATTCATCAAGTGTTATACAATAATCGCTATTGTATATTTCTATGAGATTCTCTTTGGGATTTACAGTTTCACTCATCAAATAATAGTTATACCATGGACAGAACCAAAGCCATGCTGCACCATCATTAATCAAATTTTCAAGTGATGGAATTGAGTCGTTTTCAGACATAGTTACCATCTTCTTACCATTTGTGCTTGCTACAAGATTATAGAATGTAGATGAAATTGATGATAAATTAGGCATTCCATCATATGCATTATATTTATCATAACCTATAATATCAACATACTCATCTCCCGGATACCAGTCAGGTGATGTTTGGAATGTATATCCCGTCCATACCCAGATAAGATTATCAAGTCCATATACATTTGTTAACTGGTCATATAATAGGTAATAAAGCTGTTTGCAGGCCTCTGGACCTTCTGCTCCCCACCAAAACCATGCTCCCTCCGCCTCATGAAGTGGTCTGAATAAAACAGGTACATCTGCATCTTGAAGTATTTTTAACTTTGATGCTAAAAGTTCTATATCCGCCATTATAATTGCATTTTCTTCTGTACCCTCTTGCAATGCCTTTGTAACACTAAATGTTGTTCCATCAGGATAAGCATCTGATTTATAATAGAATTTTGCATTACCCTCATCATTTGGCACCCCCCAATGATAACAAAGTGTTGCAATACCTCCAACCTTATTAACCCACTCTACAATTCTCTCGGCAGCATGGTCATCCCAGTATGAGGTAGTATTATAATTTAAAAAGTCAAAACCTCTTACTGCAACCTGCTTTCCTGTTGTTTCTAAAATATATTCAAATTCACTTTCATTATCGGTAAGCTCACTATCAGAATAATTATAATTGTGTGAACCGCAATATTCCTGTTGTCCAGCTAAAATATGCTTTCCATATATATCACAGAGGTAATTATATAATCTTTTTGTAGAATCACTTGCATTGCTATTTACAAGTGTTCTTGTAGGCTTTAAATTTACAATGCTTTCATCAGCTTCTTTTACAATTAGATAATCAAAAAGCGTATATCCCCAGTATGCCTTTATTTGTATAGCATTTTGTCCAGCATTTAATTTTACATATCCAGCTGATAATTCCTTAAAGCTTTCACAAAACGGAAAACTGACTTCCCCCTGATTAACATTATTCACATTTAGGTATTGCACCTTCTTTACAGGGTCAAAGGGTTGACAATAACGAATGATTATCTCATAAAGCCCATCTTTTTCAACTGTAACAGGTATTGTAACAGCACTGCCCTTTTGTTCAATATAGGCAAAGCCTGTACCTGACCAATCCGAAATATCACATGGATTACCCTTTACACTTTCATCAATAACTGTCCAGCTTTCAGCTTTGCAATTATCTAAATTACCCTCCTCAAATTCATACTTTATACCCTCATCAGCAAAAACGGGATTTATAGGCATTGCTGTTAAGGTGTTTATAAAAACAAGAGCTGTGGCAGTTATAATAGAAGTAATTTTCTTGCTAAGTCTTTTAAACATACAACTTCCTCCCATATCCTTTTTCATTCAATTAACTCCTTTAAATTGTACCACAACCATAAAAAAAATTCAACTAATTTTACAATATTTTATGCTATTTATAAATACCATCTGCAATTTTTTTAAATATCGGTGCAGCCTCATCGTTACCAAATCCTCCGTCCTCAACAAGCACTGTAACTGCATATTCAGGATTTGCAACTGGGAAAAAGCCTGTTATCCACGCATGGCATATATCCTTTCCATTTTCATCATATCTGCCTGTTTGTGCTGTTGAGGTTTTCCCAGCAGCAAATATGTTGTCTGGCTTTGCATTTGAATCTTCATTTTCATTTATTGCCGCTATCATATAGTCCTGTATTGCTATGGCAACCTCTGTTGAAAACGCTTTTGTATATACAATTTCAGCTTCATTATCAACTGTTTTCCCATCCATTGTCGTTCCTCTTATAAGCTTAGCCTTTGGCAAATCCCCTCCATTAGCTATCGCACATGTAAGTGTGGTAATCTGAACAGGTGTTGAAAGTAATTTCCCCTGTCCAAATGAAAAATTACTCTTCTCAGCAGGAATACTTAAATCAGAAACTGACGGAAGGTTTCCACTAGATGCTACTATATTGTTAGCTAAAACTGTTTCCCTGCCAAACCCTAGGATGTTCGACATATTCCATAGTCTCTCGGTATCAATATATTGTACCAAATTAATAAAATATGTGTTGCATGAATTGATAATGGCATTCTCCATATCCTGATGCCCGTGACCATTTCTTTTATGGCAATTGAATATTTGTCCATTAACATCTATCGAACCCGTACATTCATACATGAAATTCTTACTCAATCCACCATTTAAAGCCTCTGCTGCTATAACCAGCTTAAATATTGAGCCAACATTATAAGCATATAAGGGTCTGTTTATTAATGGTGAATCCTCTGAGGCAAGTGCCTTCTCCAGATGATTTACACTATAATCTGGCTTGCTTAACATTGCTCTTATTTCACCAGTTTTCACATCCATAACCACAACAGAACCCTTTGCCATATCCTTAGCTGCATTTTCACAAATTTCCTGAATATCCGCATCTATTGTAGTTACAATACCTGCCCTTATTTCCTTAGCATACTCTACCATCTTTTCCTTTCCGTTAAGCACGCTTCCAGTTCCGTCAATATTGTAGATTACTTTGTTCTTGCTCTCAATTGACCTTAAAAATTTATCAAAGGATAACTCAATACCAGTTACTCCCACTCCATTTTGAGTGTATCCAATAATATGCTGCGCCAATTGATTTTCAGCTGTTCTTACAGGCACTTTAAACACAGTTATATCTTCACACTCAAACGAATCCTTATCAACAGCACATACAAATGGCGCTTCATACTTTAATTTATTATAAAAATCATTTCGATCCTTTACATATGGCAATACCTCCTTAATAGCATCAGAGGTAGGATTTATTGCAGCCAAATACTCATAGGTATTATTGTTCAATAGCTTAAAATTGCAATCATAAATATTTCCATTAACTCCACCTACATTTAGTGTATATTTGCCTTGATTGCGAACTGCCTGCTTATATTCTTCTGTATTCATAATAACATATGTTCGCATATATAAGGTGGAGAATAACGCCAAGAAAATAATTGACAAAATAGTTAACCTTTTATACATATAATTTTCACCCTTTTTATATAATCTAACACTATAAAAAGTATTGGCAACCGTATATAAAGTATTCAATGCACCAAAATACACTCTGAAAATGTGGACAAAAAACCCATAGGCTATTCAAAAACCTATGGGTTCCTTTTACTTATAAATCACTAATAATTATATATCAGTATTACTTTTTCCTTTTGTCGATAACCCTTACTGCCTTGCCCTCTGAACGAGCTATGGTTTTAGGTTCAACCAAGCGTATTTTAGCAGAAATTCCAAGTGTGGACTCAATTTCTGATTTGATAATCTGCTCTTGGTCCTCAATATTTCTTACAGTATCTGAGAACATTTCCTGTGAAATCTCGACCTGTACTTCCAACGTATCAGTATTATTTACCCTATCAACAATCAACTGATAATGAGGTGCAGTATTTCCAAGTTTTAACAACACACTCTCAATCTGTGATGGGAATACATTAACTCCCCTAATAATAAGCATATCATCAGTACGGCCCGCTGGTTTTAACATCTTTACAAGTGTTCTTCCGCAGGAGCATTTCTCTCTTGTTAAAACTGCAATATCCCTTGTTCTATATCTTAGAAGTGGGAACGCCTCTTTTGTTATACATGTAAATACAAGCTCACCCTGTTCTCCCTCAGGTAGAACCTTACCAGTATCAGGGTCAATTATTTCAGGTATAAAATGATCTTCATTTATATGCATTCCTGTCTGCTCTGAACATTCAAAAGATACACCAGGACCAATAATTTCAGATAAGCCATAGATATCATAAGCCTTTATGCCTAGCTTATCCTGTATCTCCTGACGCATTTCTTCTGTCCAAGGCTCTGCTCCCAAAATACCTGCTTTTAGTTTTATATCATCCTTTGTAATACCCATTTCTGCCATTGTTTCAGCAAGATATAAAGCATAGGATGGGGTACAGCAAATAAATGTTGAGCCAAAATCCTTTATAATAGTAATCTGCCTTTGTGTATTTCCTACGGATACTGGAATTACTGTCATTCCTACCTCTTCTGCGCCATAGTGCAGACCTAAACCACCTGTAAACAATCCATATCCATATGAAACATGCATAAAATCTTTCTTAGTTCCACCAGCAGCAGTTATTGCTCTTGCGCAACATTCCTGCCATAGCTTGATATCATTTTCAGTATAGCCTACAACTATCTGCTTACCTGTTGTACCAGAGGATGCATGAACTCTTACAACTTCTTCCGTGGGAACAGCAAAAAGTCCATAAGGATATGTATCACGCAAGTCCTGTTTTACTGTAAAAGGGAGCTTATGCAAATCATCTACTGATGTAATATCCTCAGGCTTAACACCTAATTCGTCCATCTTATTCCTATAATATGGCACCTTCTCATAAACTCGCCTAACTGTTTGCGATAACCTAAAGCTTTGAAGTGCTTTAATTTCACCTCTTGTTGCACATTCAATTGATGCGTTCCAATAACCTACCAAATGTATTCCCCCTTAATTTTATTTATATGAGCAACAATAATCAGCATAAGTTTTAACTATAATTTTAAAGCTTGAGTTCTCAGGCACAATAAAGCTTTCACCCTCCGCATAGGTTTTGTATTCGTTTTCTCCCTTTAACATTATATCCATCTCTCCACCTATAACTTCCATAAACTCCTCAGTGTCTGTGTTAACTCATAATTACCCGCAAGCATAAAGCCTAATGTTTTCTTTTCGCCATTAGGGAAAAGTATCGTTCTACTCGTAACCCTTCCATCAAAGTAAACATTTGCTTTTTTAATTACAGATACATTCTTAAACTCCATATTATATTCCTTATTTCAAATTTTTATGCTAATATTTCGCTCTATGCTTTTTTACTGAGTGATTTAAATACTAATAAATATGACTCATCAATCATATCCCTCAAAACATCGTCCGGCACTTCCCCAGCAAGATAAACTGAATTCCAATGCACCTTATTCATATAATAACCAGGAATAATATCTTTATATTGCTTTCTTAGAAGTTCACCAAAAAGTGGTTCTAGCTTTAAAGTGATTATCTGCTTACCATATTTATCTCCACCCTGCATTGCAAACATTTTTCCATTAAGCATATATCGCACTACTTGCCATTCAACTTTAAAATCCTTCACAACACCCTTTTTGCTTGTGCAATATTCATCAAGCCACTCATATTTCATCATGTGTCACTCCAAATATGTTTTTACATATTCCTTCCAAGCTCAAAAGCCTTTTTATTTAATTCCAAGAACTTTGCAGGGACACATTCCTCTAAAGCCTTTTCCCATATGCTTTCATCAAATCCCATTTTAGTTGATAATACACCCATCATAACAACATTAGATGCCTTTGGATTTCCAGCCTCTTCAGCAAGGCTTAAAGCATCAACAGGAATTACATCTATATCCAAAGCCTTTATTTTCTCAATGATATCTGAAGGATACTGTGCAGCACCCGTTATAACAGGCATTGGGTCAATCTGCTGTGTAGATACGACCAAGTGCCCATTCTTTTTAAGATAAGAAACATATCTCGCTCCCTCAAGCAGCTCAAAAGCAACTATAACATCAGCCTCACCCTTTTCAATTACAGGTGAATATACCTTTTCTCCATATTTTACATATGTAACAACTGAACCACCACGCTGAGACATTCCATGTACTTCACTTACCTTAACCTCAATGCCTTGTGATAACAGAACATTTCCTAAAATCCTCGATGCAAGCAATGAACCCTGTCCACCTACTCCTACTATCATTATTGATTTTGTTTCCATTATTCATTACCTCCAATTGCATCGAATTTGCACATCTGCATACAAACTTCACACCCTACGCATTGTGTATAGTCTATTTCTGCCTTGCCTTCCTTCATTGATATTGCAGGACAACCTACTTTCATACACATTTTACATGACTTGCACTTATCCCTATTTACTTTAAGTGCTGGCTTATGCTTAACATTCTTTAACAATGCACAAGGGCGTCTGGATATTATTACAGATGGCTCATCAACCTCCAACTCTTCCGTAATTGCCTTTTCTGTTTCAGCAATATTATATGGGTCAACTACTCTCACTCTATTTATTCCAATTGCCCTGCAAAGTGATTCTAAATCAACCTTTGCAGTAACATCTCCCTTTAAATTATACCCAGTAGTAGGATTGTGCTGATGCCCTGTCATACCTGTAATTGAGTTGTCCAATATTATAACCGTTGAGTTTGTTGAGTTATATGCAATATTTACAAGTCCCGTCATACCGCTATGCATAAAGGTTGAATCACCAATTACCGCTACGGATTTTTTCTCGCTTTCCTTGCCTCTTGCTTTATTAAAGCCATGCAAGCCTGAAACAGATGCTCCCATACAAATTGTAGTATCCATAGCTGAAAGTGGTGCTGATGCTCCCAATGTATAACAACCGATATCTCCAGACACCATAAGCTTTTTCTTAGACAAAACAGAAAACAATCCTCTATGGGGACAACCAGCACACATTACTGGAGGGCGTACAGGAACTGGCTCTGAAAATTCCTTATATTCAATCTTTTTACCAAGTATCTTTTCAGCGATAATTGACTGTGAAAGCTCACCTATAAATCCAAACAGCTCCTTACCTTTTACATTAAGCCCTAGCTTTTTGCAATGTGTTTCAATTACATCATCAAGCTCCTCAATAACATATACTGTTTCAAACTTTTCAACAAAGTCTGTAATCAGTTTTTTAGGAAGTGGATTTACAATTCCTAGTTTTAGATAAGATACAGTGTCCCCCAATGCCTCCTTTGCATATTGATATGCAATACCACTTGTGATAACACCTATTTTTGTATCATTTATTTCAACCTTATTTAGCGTAGATGTTTCAGAAAATTCAATAAGCCTTTGAGTTCTTTCTTCAACAAAAACATGTCTACCACGAGCCATTGCAGGCATCATTACATATTTTTGTGGATTTTTTACATATTCCTTCAAATCTGCATCTTCTCTTGAACAAACTTCAACCAATCCCTGTGAATGAGATACCCTTGTTGAAAGCCTTACTATAACAGGTGTATCAAATTCCTCAGAAAGCTTAAAGCCCTCAACAACAAAGTCCTTACATTCAGCTGAATCAGATGGCTCAAGCATCAACACCTTTGACGCAATTGCATGATGTCGGCTATCCTGTTCATTTTGTGATGAATGCATTCCAGGATCATCAGCAACTGCGATAACCAAGCCCCCATTCACACCTGTATATGAAACAGTATATAATGGGTCGGCCGCAACATTCAATCCAACATGCTTCATTCCACAAAACGACCTTGCGCCAGCTATCGACGCACCAATCGCAACCTCCATTGCAACCTTTTCATTAGGTGCCCATTCAGCATATATTTCATCATATTTTGCAGTATATTCAGTTATTTCTGTTGATGGTGTTCCAGGATAGCTTGATGCTACTCTGCAACCACCTTCATATAGACCTCTAGCAAAGGCCTCATTCCCAAGCATTAACTTCTTCATGCTAGTTAATACTCCTTTCTGAAATTTTAAATTTAACTATTACGCAAATCAAGTATTCTTTTTGCCTTACCTTGAAATCGTTCAAGTGATTTATATTCTACAAGTGATACTTTTACTTCTATTCCTAAAATCACTTTTATATCATGGTGTATCATATTTCTTAGGTTTTCTAACTCTGCATAATTTTCTAATAGCGTTCCATCTACTAGCTCAACCTTAACCTCAAGAGCATCGCTGTAATTTTCTCTTGTAACAACCAACTGATAATGTGGTGCAATATTTTCGTATTTCATAAGTACACTTTCAATCTGTGATGGAAATACATTAACACCTCGAATTTTAAGCATATCATCGCTTCTGCCCTTAATTTTGTCCATCCTTGCAAATGTTCTGCCACATTTACATACATCATAATTAATACTTGTGATATCCTTTGTACGATATCTAAGCATAGGTATGCCCTCTTTTGTAAGTGTTGTAATAACCAACTCTCCCTGTGAACCTCTTGGCAATACCTCCAATGTATTTGAATCAATAATTTCAGCTAAAAAATGGTCCTCATTAATATGCATACCATTACGGTATTCACATTCACCTGAAACACCTGGCCCCATAAGCTCGCTCATTCCATAGTTATCAGTTACAAATATATTTAAAGTCTTTTCAATCTGATTACGCATTTCCTCTGTGCAGCCCTCTGAGCCCAATAAACCTATTTTCAGATTTATCTTATCAAGCACACCCATTTCCCTTGCTGTTTCACCTATGTATTGTGCGTAGGATGGAGTTGATACCAGACCAGTTGTCTGAAAATCCTGCATAAGCATAATTTGTCTTTCCGTATTACCACTTGATGTTGGTACTACTGTTGCTCCTATTTTCTCAAGACCATAATGAAGACCTAAAGCTCCTGTAAACAAGCCATAACCAAAGGCTATCTGAATAATATCATCTTCTCTTGCTCCACCACTTATACAAAGTCGAGCCATACAGTCACTCCAGTTTTCTATATCCTTTTGTGTATATCCGACTACTGTTGGTTTACCAGTTGTACCACTTGACGCATGAATTCTAACTATCTTTTTTAAAGGTTGACCAAACAACCCGAATGGATAATTATCTCTTATATCTTCCTTTGTGGTATATGGAATATTCTCAATATCCTTAAGAGATTTTATCTTTTCAGCAGTTACCCCTGCTTTATTAAGTCTTTCATTATAAAATGGTATATTTTTTATACAATAGTCAACAAGCCATTTTAAACGCTCAAGCTGCAACTCTTCAATTTTATCTCTAGGCATTGTTTCAAATTCCTTTTGGAAAAACATAAAAAAACTTCCTTTCAAACTTTATTGCAGTTATTATACCAGCATTGCAATATAAACAATATTAAAATACATTATAACACATTTATTTAAAATTGTATATAGATTTTAATAAAAAATCAATTTTTATTGTATATTCTGTATTTAAAAAACAAAAATTCGCTAACCTTAAGTCAACGAATTTTGTTTTTATTATAAGTTAAACTAACATAACAATAAAATTATTCTTCCAATAGTTTTATTACTATTTCTTTTATCATGCCAGGATTTGCTTTTCCTTTTGACTCCTTCATACACTGACCAATCAGATATCCCATAGCGTTTGTCTTACCATTTTTATAGTCATTAACAGATTTTTCATTCTTAGCAAGAACCTCTCTTGCTAAATTCTCAAGGAAGCCAACATCTGAATTTTGTACCAAGCCAAGCTCCTCAATAATCTGTTGTGGTTCCTTATCCTCATCTATGACTATCTGCATTACCCTTTTAGCTGCAGAATTAGAAATTACACCCTTTTCAACACTGCTTATCATTTCACAAAGCCTTTTTGCAGTAAGAGGAGTATCCAAAATGCTTTTTCCTGTTTCATTCATATATTTTGATATGTCACCTAATATCCAGTTACTAATATTCTTAGGTACACATAGGTTAAGTGCAGTACACTCATCAAATAGCTTGCATTTATCAATGTTTTCCACTATTAAAGTTGCATCCATCTGACTTAATCCAAAATCCTTAATATACCGTGCCATCTTTTTATTAGGAAGCTCAGGCAGTTCAGCCTTCAATGACTTAATTTTATCCTCATCAATAACAATTGTAAGTAAATCAGGCTCAGGGAAATATCTGTAATCATTGGCATTTTCCTTAGTTCTCATAGTAAAGCTCATGCCCTTTACATCATCCCATCTTCTTGTTTCCTGTTCAACAACTCCACCTGATTCAATAAGGTCAATCTGTCTTTTTGCCTCATACTCAATTCCACGAACTGCAGCACTAAAGCTATTAATGTTTTTCATTTCACAGCGTGTACCAAATTCAGTACTACCCTTTTTTCGTACAGATATATTTACATCACAGCGTATAGAGCCCTCCTGCATTTTACAATCTGAAATATTCAGATACTGCAATATTGACTTTATTGTTTCAAGATAAGCCTTAACCTCTTCCGTACTTCTCAAGTCTGGTTCAGATACAATCTCAATAAGCGGAACTCCAGACCTATTTAAATCCACCAATGACCCTGCAAATGAATCATCATGTAATAGCTTTCCAGCATCTTCTTCTATATGGATTCTAGTAATGCCAATTCGCCTTTCTTCACCATCAACAAAAATATCCAAATACCCATGCTCGCAAATTGGAACTTCAGCCTGTGAAATCTGATATGCCTTTGGCAAGTCAGGATAAAAGTAATTCTTCCTGTCCTGCTTGCAGACACTGTTAATCTTGCAATTTAGTGCATGACCCATCTTAATTGCATACTCGACTACTTTTTCATTCAAGGTAGGTAGAGTTCCAGGCATACCCATACAAATAGGGCAAATTTGTGTATTTACCTCAAGTCCAAATACATTTTTACAATCACAGAATATCTTTGAATCTGTATTTAATTCAGCATGTACCTCTAAGCCTACAACAATTTCATAATCCTTCATGAATACCCCTCCTATAATATTTGTGAATGCACATTGAATCCACCGCACAGATTTTCATAAGTATATGCGGCATTCAACAATGTTTGTTCACTGAACTTTTTACCTATAAGCTGTAAGCCTATTGGTAAATTTTTTTCATCCTTAGCACATGGAAGGCTAATTGCAGGCAGACCACCAATATTTGCTGTTACGGTAAAAGCGTCATTATAATACATCTTAACTGGATTATCAATATTTTCGCCTATTTTAAATGCTGTTGATACAACTGTTGGGGATATGATAATATCAATATCCTTAAATACATTATCAAATTCTGATGAAATCCTTTTTTGCATAATCTTTGCTTTTTTGTAGTATGCATCGTAAAAACCAGAGCTTAACACAAATGTTCCAAGCATTATTCTGCGTTTTACTTCATCACCAAATCCCTCACTTCTTGTATTTTCATACATATCAATCAAGCTGTCATATTCCTTTGCACGATAACCATACTTGACTCCATCAAAGCGTGCCAAGTTTGATGATGCTTCGGCAGATGAAATAATATAATAGGTGCTCATCGCAAAATTTGCACTAGGAATAGAAATTTCCTTTATTTCTGCACCATTCTCCTCAAATAATTTTACCACCTTATAAACAGACTCCTTAACAGAATCATCTACTCCTTCTCCAAAGTACTCCTTTAATATACCTATTTTCAATCCTTTGGCGTTAACAGTTAAATTATCTGTTAATTTAGGATATTCCATATTCTTCGATGTTGCATCCATTTTGTCATAACCACTTATTATATCCTGCAGCATAGCAATATCTTTTACACTCTTGCCGATTGGACCTATCTGGTCAAGTGAGGATGCAAACGCAATAAGACCATATCTAGATACACTTCCATATGTCGGTTTAAATCCAACAACACCGCATAGAGCTGCAGGCTGTCTTATTGACCCCCCAGTATCAGAGCCTAATGTCAATATAGCTTCACCAGCAGCAACAGCAGCAGCAGAACCTCCTGATGAACCACCGGGCACCCTGTCTAAATCATGTGGATTTCTTGTCTTTTTCATATAGGAGGTCTCTGTTGATGAACCCATCGCAAACTCATCCATATTAAGTTTTCCTGTAACAACCATGTCAGCATTATTAATCTTTTCAACTACTGTTGCATTAAATGGAGGAATATAATTTTCCAACATTTTGGATGCACAGCTTGTCCTAATACCCTTTGTAGAAATATTGTCCTTAATACCAATAGGTATTCCCGCTAACGGATGTAATTCTTCACCCTTAGCCAAAGCCTCATCTACTTCTATCGCTTTCTTTCTGGCTGTTTCATCAGATAAAGTAATATAAGCTCCTACCTTATCCTCAACGGATTTAATTCTATTTGATACATCTTCATATATCTCAAGAGCACTGCATTTTTTTCTTCTTAACATTTCAGATAATTCAGATGCTGTTTTCTCATATAACTTCATTTTATTTACTCCTATTCAACTGTTTTTGGAACGACTAAGCAACCTGCCTGAACTTCAGGTGCATTCTGTAAAAGCTCATTTCTTGTATATTTATTCTGAACTGCAAAATCTTTTCTTAATGCCATTACATTATCAGGGTCAAGATTCAATTCACCATCAATACTAGGAAGGCTGTCCACCATATCTATAATTGCCTCCATATCCTTTTCAAACTTTTCAATCTTTTCATCTTCAATTTTAAGCATTGACAGCTTTGCAATCTTTTTAATATCAATACTCATTCTCACCATTCCTTTTCACAATTTTTCTTGCATATCAAGTAATTCTTGTTCACTAATGATTTTTACACCTAACTCCTGTGCCTTAGTTAACTTACTTCCTGCGTCTTCACCTGCAACCACATAATCAGTTTTCTTAGATACAGATGACGAAACCTTACCACCCATGCTTTCAATAATTGTTTTAGCATCACTCCTTTTCAGAGTGGGTAATGTTCCTGTCAGCACAAAAGTTAATCCACTAAATTTATTACTTTGCACCCTACTTCCATATTCCATGTTAACCCCATATGAACGTAGTCTTTCAATTGTCTTTTGCATATGTGGCTCCTGAAATGCCCTTACAACACTTTCAGCCATTATATCGCCAAACCCTTCTATTTCAGAAATAACCGATACATCTGCATTCATAATCGAATCCATAGAAGGCAGTCGTTCACAAAGCAATGTTGCCGAACGCTGTCCTATATTTCTTATTCCTAATGCAAAAACCAATCTATCAAGAGGATTTGACTTTGAATTTTCTATCGCTTTAAGCAGATTCTTAGCAGACTTATCCGCAAACCTGTCCATTTTGGTAAGCTGTTCATAAGTTATCGTATATAAATCTGCAACAGAAGAAATAGTTCCGCTATTAAGCAAGGCTTTAACATTCGCAGGTCCAAGACCATCAATATTCATTGCACCCTTGCTTGCAAAATGAACAATACTTTTATGCAGTTGTGCTGGACAATCCAAATTCGGACACCTTAGCACACTTACCCCATAATCACGCTCAGCCCTTGAACCACAGACAGGACATTCTTCAGGCAATTCATACGGAACAGAATTTTCCTCATGCCTAATTGATTTTACAACCTCCGGAATAATTTCTCCAGCCTTTCTTACAAGTATAATATCCCCTATCCTGATGTCCTTCTCAGTTATAAACTGCTGATTATGCAATACAGCCCTTGATACACTTGTACCTGCAAGAGTTATTGTATCAAATACTGCTGTTGGCGTTAATGCACCTGTTCGCCCAACATTTACTTCTATATTCAAAAGCTTTGTTTCTTTTTCTTCTGGAGGAAATTTATATGCAACTGCCCATCTTGGAAATTTTGAAGTTGCACCCATAATTTCACGCTGATTAAAGTCATTCAGCTTTATAACAACTCCATCAATATCAAATGGATATTTAGAGCGCTCTTCTCCAATTCTTACTATTTCTGCATAAACCTCATCATAGCTTTTACATAGTTTATAACTTGGAATTACCTTTAACCCTAGCGATTTTATATAATCAAGCGAATCCTTGTGCGTATCTAATTCTTTACCTCTAATCTGTTGAATATTAAACAAAAATATATCAAGATGCCTTGTTGCAGTTATTTTAGGATTCTTTTGGCGAAGTGAACCAGCAGCAGCATTTCTTGGATTCTTAAACGGCTGCTCACCATTTAATTCCTGCTGTTCAATAAGCATATGAAAGCTTTCTCTGGGCATATATACTTCGCCCCTGATCTCTATATAATCTATTTTCTCTTTTAATTTCAACGGTATGGATTTTATAGTCCTGAGATTTAATGTAACATCCTCACCGACAAAACCATCTCCTCTTGTAGAACCCCTTATAAACACACCGTTTTTATATTCAAGAGATACTGATAACCCATCGATTTTAGGCTCTACAATAAACTCTGCGTCAGTAACCTTACCCTGACACCTTAAAATAAACTCCTTGACCTGTTCAAATGAGAAAACATCCTGCAAGCTACCCATTTGAACATCATGAATAACCTTGTCAAATGTATTTAATGCTTCTCCGCCTACACGCTGTGTAGGTGATGTCGGTAAAACTAATTCAGGAAACTCTTCCTCAAGTCTTCTTAATTCCTGCATGAGTAAATCATACTCATAATCCTCAATAACAGGATTATCAAGTACATAGTAGTTATAATTGTGATTGTTTATTTCCTCAGTTAAAGCCTCTATTCTAACTTTAGCTTCCTCTTTATTCACTTTAATAACTCCTTATAAATTTATAAGTGCCCCTATATTATAACATATCATACCCCGCCTACGCTAGTACTTTTTTCATATTTTTCATTAATATATCCCTGAAATCGGATACGACATATTAAGATAGCTCTCAGGAACAGCACCCACAATAATTGTTTCAGCCAGCACATAATCAACAGTTATCTCTGCACTTTCACTTTTAGATGGCATGATTATATTAAGCTGAACTGTAATCTCAATTAATATCCTATGCCTTGTCTGATTAATCCCTGCTGATGTAAACTCACTTTTAAGATTTGTTCTTACATTGCCCTTCGGTATAACCTTGATTTTAAGATTAGGACCTCTGCCTGAGAATACATACATACCACTGACGGTTCCTATTGGAATATCTATCACTCTATTAAGCTTTGTCTGTAAATTATTGTTTATTCGATTGGATAATTCAGATTGTGTATAATTTATATTTCGAGTTAATGTTTCTATTGAGGATATATTCCCCTTTTCATCATACAAAATACTTACATAATTGGAATATTCCATATTAGTATTATCTAAAAAGCCAGTAATTACATCATTCAATATGCTTACTGTTTCCTGATTTGCTTTATTGACACTTATTACACTCAATGCAGGCTGAATTTTTTTGTCAACATATCTTATACAAGCAACAAATAATGCTACAATTATTATTGAATAACACAATACATTTATAAGAACCCTATCCCTGTCTATGCTTGCTCTCCTTGTTCTCATATAATCACACTTCCCTTATTATTACGGACTGTATCAAAGCTCAAAAATCCATAAGTTTTCCGTTACATTCTGTAAAAAGGGCGACCCCATTGGCCGCCCCTCAGAATTATAAGTATTACTGAGATTCATATTCGCAATCTCCGATGTCTGTTGATATGTTAATATTAGATTGCGAAAATTCATCCATTGGGAAGCGAATTCTATCAAACATTTTGCATGGATCCTCAGATTCAGCCTTGCATTTCTTATATGGAATCTTATACTCATATGTTGGAACTAAAATTGTTGCAGGTCTTGATAACTCAACAACAGAGAACAATCCTAAAGTCATAATTACTGTTCTCTTATAACAGCATGGGCTATCTGGACCATCAAATGAACATACCTTTTCAATTTTTGTAGCTAATGCAATAGGGTCAACCACTTGCACTGATGCAATTGGCAAATTAGCTACTTCACAGCATGGCTTAGGCTTACCAATATTAGTTTCCTTGCTGAAGAATGTTTTCGTATTAGATTCGCCACCATAAAGGATACAGCTTTTACATGCCAAAGCCTTACCCGTTAATACGCAAGGACTATCACAAGACTTTTCATATGCATATAGCTCAATATTGAAAACATATGTTAAATCAATTGAATAGCATCCCTTGTTATAATGTATCGGTTCGACATTCATACGAATGTCACATACTTTTACACTCTTGCATTTTACTACAGATATGTTGTGAGGAAGCTCACCACAATCCAAGTTGACCTGAATATCATTTAAACACTCCTTGTCACAGCAACTGTCAAAAACTCTGTTTACCTTAATTGGTACAGCATCACAATACTCAGGATGATGTTGTGCCTCGTATTCATTCATAAATAAACCCTCCTACAATCTATTAAAGCTGCTTTCGGCATATTATATGCGTCAAGAAGTACTTCAATATATCATATTCAGGTTTATTGAATTTAGTTACAATTATTAGGTGTTTTTATCAGTATTTCTCATCACTTTCAAATTACCGATTTTATTTTTTCGTTCTTCAAGAACCTTCTCCACCTCTGAAAAAGGCAAATTTTTCTCTACACATAGTACCATTATATGATATAGCAAATCTGATATTTCATTTTTTAGCTCTTCATTATCATTGTTTTTTGCAGCAATTATCATTTCTGCACATTCTTCGCCGCATTTCTTTAAAATCTTATCCTCTCCCTTTGAAAATAAATAGCAGGTATATGAGCCCTCTTCAAAGGTTTCTTTTCTCTGTGAAACTATCTGATATAACCCATCAAACACATTACTCATTATATAGTTCTCCTTAGTAAATTTTATTAAAAAAGCAGCTGTATTCACCTGTATGACAAGCAACACCGCTTTGTTCAACATTGACAAGCAATGTATCCTTATCGCAATCACCGTAAATGCTTATTACCTTTTGCAAATTCCCCGATGTAGCACCCTTATTCCAAAGCTCCTGTCTAGAACGGCTCCAAAACCATGTATAACCTGTTTCAAGGGTCTTTGCAAGGCTTTCCCTATTCATATAAGCAAGCATGACAACAGCCTTTGTTTTTAAATCATATACAATGGTCGGTACAAGCTCACTCTTCTTAAAATAATCATCTATATTTATATTTTCCATAGATTAACCCTCACGAACTGGAATATTCTTTTTCTTTAAATGCTCCTTAACTTCAGCAACGGTTACCTCTTTAAAGTGGAACATAGACGCTGCCAATGCTGCTGACGCTTTTGTCTTTTCAAATACTTCTGAAAAATCCTCTAGTTTTCCGCAACCACCACTTGCAATTACAGGAATTTTTACAGCCTCACATACTGCATTTAGCATCTCAATATCAAAGCCTTCCTTTGTACCATCGGTATCAATTGAGTTAAGGCATATCTCTCCTGCACCAAGCTCCTCCACCTTTTTTACCCATTCAATCAAATCAAGCTTCATATCAATTCGTCCACCATTTATATAAACAGAAAACCTTCCTTCAGCATTACGCTTTGCATCTATTCCAACTACAACACATTGACTGCCGAATATATCTGATGCTTCCTTAATAAGTGATGGGTTCTTTACAGCAGATGAATTAATTGATACCTTATCTGCACCAGCTCTTAATGTTTCCCTAAAATCTTCAATGGTAGAAATTCCTCCACCAACAGTAAGAGGTACAAAGACTTTTCTTGCTGTTTCTCTTACAACATCAAGTATAACACCCCTACCCTCATGCGACGCTGTTATATCATAAAACACCAGTTCATCAGCACCCTGTTTATTATATTCTTCTGCATATTTAACAGGGTCGCCTACATCCTTTATACCTTCAAATTTAACACCTTTAACTACCTTTCCATTTCTTACATCAAGACATGGTATTATTCTTTTAGCTAACATATTCTATTCCTACCTTCCCGATACATTAATAGCTTCTTTTAGATTCAATGTGCCTTTATATATGGATTTACCGCAAATAGTTCCATAAAGCTTAAGCTCCATACATTTTTTTATATCATCAATATTACGCACTCCACCGCTTGCAATAATATTGCAGTCAACTGCCTCATTCAAAGCATTCAACTGTTCAAGGTTAACTCCCTCCAGCGTTCCGTCCTTTGATATATCGGTAAAAATTATGTACTTTACACCAATAGAAACCATTTCCTTTGCCAATGAGATATAGGAAACCTCAGAGCCATCAAGCCAGCCCTCAACAGCAACCATTCCATTCAAAGCATCAATTCCTACAGCAATTCTGTCACCATACTCCCTAACTGCATCTTTTACAATCTGTGGATTTTTAAGTGCAACAGAACCAAGTATTACTCTTGATATACCATTTTGAATATAGTATTCAATCGTATCAAGAGTTCTGATTCCTCCACCTAACTCAACTTTTAAATTTGTTTTTTTAGCCACATCAATAAAAATATCATTATTCACTGGCTTTCCACTCTTTGCTCCATCCAGGTCAACCATATGAATCCATTTCGCACCGGACTCCTCAAAACTTTTTGCAGTTTCCATATAATTATCTGCAACCTTTTCTGTTGTAGAGAAATCTCCTTTATAAAGTCTGACACAATTACCGTCCTTTATATCTATTGCTGGTAGAATAATCATTTTATAAGTCCTCCAAAATTCCTTAATATCCTTAAGCCCGTATCACCACTTTTTTCAGGATGAAATTGCGCTCCATATGCCATCTTGCCATCATAAGCCAAAGCTGGAATCCTACTCCCATATTCACAAAAGGCTGATATGTTTTTATCATCACATACTGCTTTATATGAATGAACAAAATAAACATAGCTTTCAGCATCAAGTCCATTTAAAAGCTCACAATCGTTAAGCACCTCAAGCATATTCCAACCCATATGTGGTACACTTAAATCCTGCTCAACTATCCTTTCAACACTTCCACTAATCAAACCTAAGCCAGCACATTCCTCAATTTCATAGCCCTTTTCAAACATCAGCTGCATACCTAAACATATCCCTAAAAACGGTTTATTAACTGCTTCCGTCTTTATTATTTCTGTCAGGCCACTGTCATTCAGCATTTTCATTGCACTAGGAAATGCTCCAACACCAGGTAAAATTAATGCATCAGCGTTTCTTATTTCTTGCTTATCACTTGTCAGCTTGCTTTCCAAGCCTAAATAGTCAAGTGCATTCTTTACACTAAAAATATTTCCAGCACCGTAATCAATTATTGCTATCATCTATAAAACCCCTTTGGTTGAGAGTGTTTCTCCAGCTTTTGTTGGTTTTATCGCCTGCTTTAATGCATGTGCAGCTGCTTTAAATAAAGCCTCACATTTGTGGTGGTCATTAGTACCATAAACTATATTTAAGTGCATTGTAATTCCAGCATTATATGCAAATGCCCTAAAAAATTCTTCTGTCAAGCAAGTGTCATATTCTCCGATTTTTTCATTTTGAAATTCGCCGTTGAAAACCAAAAACGAACGATTGCTAATATCCAATGAACAAAAACCTAAAGCCTCATCCATTGGAATATAGGCACTTCCATATCGTGCAATTCCTGATTTATCTCCCAATGCCTTTGCAATAGCCTGTCCAAGTGCTATGCCCGTATCCTCAACTGTGTGATGTCCGTCAACATATAAATCACCTGTAACCTTGATATTCATACTTATCCCGCTGTGAGCTGATAAAGCAGTCAACATATGGTCAAAAAAACCTATGCCAGTATCAATGCTATATCCTTCATTTGTATCCATTGAAATGGATACCTTTATTTGTGTTTCCTTTGTATTTCTTTCAACTGTTGCTACACGGTCCATATTATCCTCCAGTCTTAATATCAGCAAGTATATTTCTCAATACAGATATAAGCTCCCTGTTCTCATCAGCAGTACCTGAAGTAATTCGTAAAAATCCTTTAAATTTTCTTATTGCTATTGAGTTTTTCAGCAATTTATCAAAAATTCTATCCTCATAGGAGGTTTTTATAAATACGAAATTAGTTTTTGTTTCATAGACTTTTTCGAACAATGAGAATTCTTCCTGTAAATCAATTATCTCTTTATATAGGCCTTGTGTGTTATTTATAATCTCTGCAATCCTATTATCTAGATAATCCTTATGACTAAAAATAACTTCACCTATCATTTGCGAAATTGAATCTGTATTATAGGGTGATTTTGCAGCTTTTAAAGCTGTTGTAATGGTTTTGCCTGCTACCGCAAATCCTAAGCGAACAGCAGCTAAACCAACCGCCTTTGAACAAGTTTTTAATATGATGCAATTATCGTATTTCTGAATATCGGATATCAAACTTTCTGTCCAGAAATCCATATATGCCTCATCAAGAATTATCAGACACTCAAGACTTGATATAATCCTTTGAACCTCATTTTTACTAATCCCCAATGAGGTTGGATTACATGGATTTGAAAAAATCAATGCTTTTGCTTTTTTAGCTTTGCAAAATTCTATTAAAGCATCGACATCAATTGTTAAATCATCGTTCTTCCCAAAAAATTCAACATTCAGCTCATACAGACTACCATAAAATGCATACATCGTAAAATCAGGTGCAAGTGTTACTGCTGTATCACCCTTTTCAAGAAAACAGCTTGAAATAACACTTATAAGCTCATCTGAACCATTCCCAGCAGTCACCAATGACTCATCTATTCCATAAAACTCTGCAAAAGCCTTCACTGCATTACTAGCATATGGGTCAGGATATCTGTTAAAACTGAGCCTCTTCATCCTATCAGCTATCTCTTCAGTTATTTCATCACTTAAATTATAACAGGATTCATTTGCATCCAGCCTAATTTTATATTCCCCACTTATTGGTTCATAGGGTATTAATTCTGCCAGCTTTTTATTTAATTCATAACCCATCTCATGTACCCCTATTCAAACCTTACTTTTATTGCATTCGCGTGTGCAGTAAGCCCTTCTCTTTCTGCTATTAAAACCACATCGTCCTTTGCTTGCTCTAACGCATCTTTTGTGTAATATATAAAGCTTGAACGCTTTACAAAGCTTGCTACACCAAGTGGTGAGAAAAATCTTGCTGTTCCGCTTGTTGGCAAAACATGATTAGGACCTGCATAATAATCTCCAAGTGATTCTGTTGTATACTGCCCTAAGAATATCGAACCTGCATTGTCAAGACAACCTAAATACTCCATTGGATTTTCCATAAATACTTCCAAGTGCTCAGGTGCAATTTTATTTGTAAGCTCTACTGCATAATCAGTATTATCACATATGATTATCGCACCATAACCTGTAAGTGATTTTTCTATTATATCCCTCCTAGACAATTCTTTACTTTGCTTTTCAAGCTCGATAATAGTTTCATCAGCAACTCTTTCACTTGTTGTAATTAATATTGATGATGCCAAAATATCATGCTCTGCCTGTGACATTAAGTCTGCTGCAACAAATTTCGGATTTGCTGTATCATCAGCTAAAACCAATATTTCACTTGGACCTGCTATCATATCAATATCCACAATTCCATATAAAAGCTTCTTTGCAGTTGCTACATAAATATTTCCAGGCCCTACGATTTTATCAACCTTAGGAATTTCTTTAGTTCCATATGCAAGTGCTGCAACTGCCTGTGCTCCACCAGCTAAGAATATTCTATCAACTCCACATAAAGCAGCGGCAACAAGTATATCCTTATTCGGTGTTCCATCCTTTAAAGGAGGAGTTACCATTATTATTTCCTTTACACCTGCAATCTTTGCAGGAATAGCATTCATAAGAACACTTGATGGATATGCTGCTGTACCCCCGGGAACATACAAGCCAACTCTTTCAAGACCTCTTACTTTTTGTCCTAATATAACTCCATTTTCCTTTGGATTAATAAACCCTTGTTCCTTTTGTCTATTGTGAAAATCAGTGATATTTTCCACTGCATTTAAAAGCGCATTTACAAAATCTCTGTCAGCTTCAGTCAAAGCGTCATTTATAACTTCTCTTGGCACTTCATAATATTCTGGCAGGCTACCATCAAATTTCAATGTATATTTTGAAACCGCATCATCACCATTTGCTTTGACATCGTCTATTATTTCAGATACAATCTCTGCAACCCTTTTATCTGTTTCACCACTTCTCTTCTCTAATTCGTTGAGAAATTCTATTTCATTAACGCCATTCGCATATATCTTTCTTATCATTGCAAATTCTCCTCTATTCTCCTGATTAAATCTTCAATTTCCTTCTGTCTGAGCTTCAGGCTAACCATATTTACTATTAATCTTGCTGAAATATTTGCTATTTCCTCCTTGACTTCCAAACCATTCTCTTTTAATGTACTACCTGTTTCCACAATATCTACAATTCCATTTGCAAGGTCAAGTAATGGAGCAAGCTCAACAGAGCCCTCTATTTTAACTATTTCAACATCCATACCCTTGCCCTCAAAAAAGCTTCTTGCAACATTAGGATACTTTGTAGCAATTGTTTTTACTCCGTAACCACCATAAAAATCAACACCCTTTTTTCCAGCTAGAGCAAATCTGCATTTACCAAATCCCAAGTCAACAACCTCATAGAAGTTGCCATTCATCTCCATTATCGTATCCTTGCCCACAACACCTAAATCACATACACCATGCTCAACATAGGTAATTACATCCGCTGCTTTAGCCAAAACCACCTCTAAATTTGCGTCCTTTATCTGTAAAATGAGCTTTCTTCCCTTTTCTCTTACAGCAGTACAATCAAACCCCATTTTTTCTAATAAACCTACTGTATCCTTTTCAAGTCTACCCTTAGTCAAGGCTATCCTCAATGGCTTAGACATTTTTTTCACCCCCAGAATAATCCTCATCAACTATTACTATCTCAGAAATATTTTTCTCCTTAGCATACTCCCTGACAGATTTCAAATCGTCACACAATGCCATTTCAACAACCTTGCCCTTCGCTCTCATTTTATTTGCAAGTTTTATTGCTTTTATTTCAAATCCCGCTCCAGCAAATACTATCACATCGCATGGCTTTGTTCTCTTTTTATTATCCTTTGCAATCAAAGCTGAAATAGCGTTTACATTCACTGCAAATCCTGTTGCAGGCACATCATACCCAAATTCAGAAATCAGCTTATCGTACCTTCCACCAGACAGAACCTCTTCACCATATCCCGCTAAATATCCTTTAATAATTACACCTGTATAATAATCAGTCCTATTTACCATTCCTAAATCAACTGTTATTCTGCCCTTAGAGTTAAGCTTTGAAATATCTTTATAAAGCCTTTTCAAATTTGATAATATTTCATCCGTTTTTGAATTTGAAAACAGCTCAGACGCTTTCTCAAACACTTCTTCCCCGCCAAACAATCTTGGGAGCTGTTTCAACGCACTATTTACCCTATTATCTCCTAAGCTATCAATCAAGTCATTTAATGCAGGATAATTCTTCATCTCAATTAAGTAACGAATATTTTCCTTTACATCATCACCCACATCAAGTAAGCACATCATCTCTTTAAAATATCCAACATCGCCTATTTCTAAAGAGAAATTATCATCGCTACAAGCTGAAAGCACATCAATTGCAGTTGATATTACCTCTAAATCTGCCATTTTAGATGATGAGCCTATAAGCTCTATTCCCATCTGTGCAATCTGGTCACTGCGTCCTGTAAGTGATGGATTTATAGTGTAAACACATTGATTATAATACAGTCTTAAAGGTAATGCCGCATCCTTTAGCCTTGTTGCAACCACCCTTGCTATCGGCATAGTCGAATCAGGACGCAAAACCAATAGTCTACCCCTATTATCAATTAGCTTATACAAACTCTCCTGTGGAAAATATCTTGAGTTTACATTAAAAACATCATAATATTCCAAACCAGGCGTTATAAGCTCACAATACCCTCTTGTCTTAAATATATTGTGAATTTTCCCCTCTATTTCACGCCTTATTATACATTCATCAAATAGCAAATCCTTTGTACCCTCAGGGGTTATAAGGTAATAATTTCTCATTTAATTCTGCCTCCATAGCTTTATTTTACTTTAGTGTGCTAACATGATAATATATTATCATGACGCCTTAAAAAAGTCAAGTTAAAATAATGTCATCTGACTTGTTTTAGGCAAATTACCCAATGCCCCCATGCTTTCAAGCGTTTCAATTATTGTTTTTGATACTCCAGATTTACTTTGGAATTCCTCTATTGAAATAAAATCACCCTCTTGAGCAGTTTCATACAGACTCTTTGCTGCGTTCTCGCCTACTCCAGCAATCGAACTAAACGGTAACCTGATTTTACCATCCTCAATCTGAAATTTATAGGCATGTGATTTATATAAATCAACTGGCAAAAATAAAAATCCTCTTGACAAAACTTCATTTATCAACAACAGCATATCATATGTTGCATTTTCTTTTGCAGTCCTTTCATTTCCCTTTTGCCTTAACTCTTCTATCTTATTTCTTACCTCAACCTTGCCCTTAACAGCAGATTCTGCGTCAAAGTCAGTACCCCTTACTGTAAAGTATGTGGCATAGAATTCCAAAGGCTTATATAACTTAAACCACGCTAACTTTATAGCAGCAATTACATATGCAGCAGCATGAGCCTTAGGAAACATATACTTTATTTTTAAACAGCTATTTATATACCACTCTGGAACATTATTGTCCTTTAGAGTCTGGATTATTTCAGGTGTAAATTTTTGTGGAGCTAAACCCTTTCTAGTAAATTCCATTATCTGAAATGCAAGCTTTGGCTCAACTCCTCTATATATCAGATAAGTCATAATACTGTCACGAGTTCCTATAACTTCACTAATTGTACAAACTTTATTTTTTATTAATTCCTGTGCATTCCCTATCCAAACATCTGTTCCATGTGATAAGCCTGAAATCTGCAGTAAATCGCTAAACTTTTTAGGTTGTGCATCTACCAGCATCTGAATGGTAAAGCCTGTCCCCATTTCTGGAATACCTAAACTTCCTGTCGGACAGTATATCTCCTCAGGAGTTACACCTAAAACCTCTGCTGATGTTATCATTTCTATAACCTTTGGGTCAGTTGTAGGTACATCCTTTATTTTAATTCCTGTCAAATCCTCTAAATGCTTATATAGAGTAGGCACGACATGTCCCAACTCATCAAGCTTTAATATAGTATCATGCAAGGAATGGAAATCAAAATGTGTAGTTATTACATCTGAATCCGCTGAATCAGCAGGACGCTGTATAGGCGTAAAATCATATACATCATAGTCAGATGGAACAACAACCATTCCTCCTGGATGTTGTCCTGTCGTTCTCTTGACACCTGTACAGCCCATTGTCAGACGGTTTATTTCCGCAGGATTAACTTCAACACCTTTCTCCTCTAGATAATGCTTTACAAATCCAAATGCTGTCCTTTCAGCAACTGTACTGATTGTTCCCGCCTTAAATACATTATCCCTTCCGAATAACTCCTCTGTATATCTATGTGCTCTCGATTGATATTCACTCGAAAAGTTCAAATCAATATCAGGAGCCTTATCGCCATCAAAACCTAAGAATGTTTCAAACGGTATGTCATGACCATCACGAATCATTTCAATATTGCAATTAGGACAATTTTTAGGTGGCAAGTCAAAGCCAGAACCAACAGAACCATCTGTTATAAACTCACTATGCTGGCACTTTCCGCAAACATAATGTGGTACAAGTGGGTTTACCTCAGAAATTCCCGCCATTGAGGCAACAAAGGACGAGCCTACCGAACCCCTTGAGCCAACTAAATATCCGTTCTCCTCAGAGTTTGCAACTAATTTCTGAGCAATAATATAAAGTACAGCGAATCCATGCTTTATAATAGAGCTTAACTCTCTATCCAGCCTTTTTTGAACTATTTCTGGAAGCGGGTCACCATATATTTTCCTTGCTCTTTCATAGGTTATACGCTTCAACTCCTCATCTGAGCCTTCGATCTTAGGTGTAAATGTTCCTCTAGGTATTGGTCTTACAACCTCAATAATGTCAGCAATTGCATTTGTATTCTCTACAACAACTTCATATGCCTTTTCTTCACCTAAATAAGAAAATTCCTCAAGCATTTCCTCAGTCGTTCTAAAATATAATGGTGGTTGATTATCTGCGTCCTTAAAGCCATTACCATGCATTAAAATTCGTCTGAATATCTCGTCCTTTTTATCTAAAAAGTGAATATCACAGGTTGCTACAACAGGTATATTCAGTTCCTCCCCAAGCTTTACAATCTGCCTGTTAAGCTCCATTAAATCCTTTTCGCCTGAAACCTGTCCATTTCTTATCATAAACTCATTATTCATGATTGGCTGAATTTCAAGATAATCATAAAACTTTGCAATATCCACAATTTCTTTATGAGGCTTTTTTTCAACCAATGCACTGAATAATTCACCTGATTCACAGGCACTACCAAAAATCAAGCCTTCCCTATACTTTAAGAGCAAAGATTTAGGAATAAGTGGCTTTCTGTAAAAATAATTTATATGCGCCTCTGAAACAAGTCTATATAAATTTTTCAATCCAATCTGATTTTTCACCAAGATTATATGATGATAGGATTTCAGCTTCCTTACATCAACCTTATTAATCTTATAGTTCAGCTCACCCAATGTTTTAATGTCATTGTTCTTTATAAGCCTGTTTATTAGCTCTATATATATTTTTGCAAGCATTTTTGCATCATCAGATGCCCTATGGTGCTCAAATTTTCCTAGCTTTAAATGCTTTGCAACTATATCCAACTTATGCTTTGCAAGCTCTGGAAGCATTGCCTGACACAAAACAAGGCTATCAATAGTTGTATACTCAAATTTTATATTATGCCTGTCGCAAACTGCATTTAAAAAAGATGTATCAAATCTTGCATTATGTGCAACTAAAACAGGATTATCTCCACAAAAGTCCATAAACTTTTCTAGAGCCTCTTTCTCCTTAGGTGCGTTCGCAACCATTGAATCGGTTATTCCTGTTAAATTGGTAATAAATGCTGAAATATTCCTTTCAGGATTAACCATTGTGTTAAATGAGTCAATAATCTGCATATTTCGGAGCTTAACAGCTCCAATTTCCGTAAGCCTATCATTTTGTGAATTTAACCCTGTTGTCTCCACATCAAATACTATTATTTCATCATTAACACTTCTTTTATCATCAATTGTAATTATTTTCGTAGGTTTTATATCATTAACAACATACGCCTCACAGCCGTAAATAACCTTAAAATTTTCGTCATTTATCCTCTCAACAGTATTCATAGCCTCAGGAAATGCTTGCACAACGCCATGATCAGTAATTGCAACAGCCTTATGACCCCATTCATATGCTCTCCTTATCAAATCTGCTGGGGAATTTACTGCGTCCATTGACGACATATTGGTATGCAGATGCAATTCCACACGCTTCTTCTCAGCATTGTCCATTCTCTTTAATTTCTTTACCATAAGCACAGAATCAGCTGTTATCGACATATCCCTAGCAAAATTATCATATTCAAGTCTTCCACTCACTAATATTGAGCAGCCCTTTTTAATCTTATCCAAATGTCCTGATTTTGACTTATCCACTTTTTCAAATATTTTAACCAGTACTGAACCAGTATAATCCGTAACCAAATATGTATGGATAATCATTTTACCATCTTTGACTACCTTGCTTGTGCTATCAAAGATATCCCCAAATACAGTAACCTTATTACCCTGTTTATTTATTGCTTGGGAAATTTCAATTGGCTTGTCCTTTATAGCCTTACCCATTATAAGTACAGCACTCTGTTCAACAGGTAATTCTAGCAAGCTAATATCTATCGTATCAACACTTTCACCAGATTTTTCAGAATTTTGTCGTGGAAGCTGTTCGGTATGCTTCGGCATGGACACCATTACTTCTTCCCTTAGTTTTTCATGCTCTTCATCATTTACTGTAAAATTACCTGTTAACTCAACCTTTACTTTAACATCAAACAAATCCTCTATCAGCTTTGAAAATACGCCGCAAAAGTTTGATTTAACCAATAACTCATATCCACCATTTTTTAAATCTATCGTTAAGGTTTTATTTTCCAGCTTTGCAGTAGAATTATGTAAAAAACCATTTACAATTGCAAGCTTCCTTTTCATCATCTCAACTAGTTCATTATAGCAATCTATTGTAAATAGCTCTGATGGATATTTGCAATTCAGTCTTATTCTATCAATGTTAAGTGCTATCGCTGCGTTTCTCTCAAATTCTATTATGCTATTAAACGGAATAAATTTATTAAACCTTACAAAAAAATTTATTCTTGTAAGGTTTTCTGAATATGTAAGCCTATAAATAATACCATCCTTAATGTTTTCAGGTATTACAACTCCGTACTCCTTTAAAAATTCCGTTATATTAACTTCCATTTTATTATTTCACCCTTACAGCTTTTCTATTTCCTTCAGAAGCTCATCTATAATTTCTTCCTCTTTTATTTTACGCAATACCTCGCCTTTTTTAAAAAGAATAGCACAGCCATCTCCTCCAGCTATTCCAATATCAGCCTCTCGTGCCTCTCCCGGTCCATTCACAACACAGCCCATAACTGCAATTTTAATATCCTTGTCAAGCCCTTTAACTGCACTTTCTACCTTGTTTGCAAGCTCTTCCAAATTAATTCTTGTCCTTCCACAGGTCGGACATGAAATAATTTCTACCCCTTTATATAATCCTAAAGCCTTTAAAATATCCTGCGCTGCATATACCTCCCTAACGGGATTAGCAGTAAGCGATACTCTTATTGTCTCTCCAATTCCATCAGCAAGCAGTGCACCTATACCAATCGCTGACTTTATTATACCCATTCTCTCAGTACCAGCCTCTGTTACTCCCAAATGCAGAGGATAGCTACACCTTTCTGCAGCATATCTGTAAGCTGAAATCATTGTTTTTACATTTGATGACTTTATCGAAATCACTATATCATCAAAGTCAAACCTGTTTAGCAGCTCCACATGTTTTAATGCACTCTCTATCAAAGCCTCATAAGTCGGTGAACCATATTTAGCTAAAATCCCTTTTTCAAGTGAACCAGAATTCACTCCAATCCTTATTGGTACTCCCCTATTAGTGCAGGCATTGGCTACCTGCCTTACCCTATCCATATCTCCTATATTCCCCGGATTAATTCTTATTTTATCGATACCAGCACTAACAGCCTCCAGTGCTAGTCTGTAATCAAAGTGTATATCCGCAACTAAAGGAATATTCACTTGGGATTTAATCGCTTCTATAAGCTTAATTGATTTCATATCGGGAATAGCTGCTCTGATTATATCGCAACCAGCTGCCTCCAGTTCCAATGCCTGCCTTACACTTCCATCAATATCGTCCGAACGAGTGCTTAGCATTGATTGAATATATATTTTATGGCCATCGAGTATCAAATTTCCAACCTTAACGGGCTTAAGTTCCCTCATGATAATTTCCTCATCTTATAATATTTAGTATATCATTAAATGTGAATACCAACATAAGCAGAATCGCAATTACCAGTCCAACAAAATGAACCATACCTTCTTTTTCAGGGTCAATTGGCTTTCTGCGTATTGCTTCTATAATTAAGAAAAATAATCGTCCTCCATCTAGCGCTGGAAGCGGAATTAAATTGAAAACACCTAAATTTATCGTAATAAATATTGCAATATTCATTACCATAAGCAAATTATCCCTAAAATGTGCTTCGTAATCAATTGAGCTTCCTATTGCAGTCACAATTCCTATAGGACCTGAAATATCCTTCATTCCATATTTACCTGAAATCAAATCAATTAGCGAATACCATATCATCTGACCGACAGTCAATGTCTTTCGGCATGAATAGCTTAATATTGAGCCAAAACTTTTTTCCTGATAATCAACAGAAAAATCTATATATCTTTCGCCCTTCTGCAAATCTGTATTCACATTGTCCCTATTTTCAAAAAATATAGTATACACATAATCATTAACATTTGAATCATAATAATATGCTCTTTCTAGCCCTGTTATATCGCGAAGTTCTGTAAATTCTTTTGTATTTTCATTATAGGTATAATAAGGTGAAAAATCATCTGCCTTACTTCTATCCACATTTCTAATATAATAGTAACTGTAAATTTTTACATCATCAAGAACAACCTTTTTACCATTCCTTCTTACTTCTAAATCAAAGGTATAGTCCTTTGTTGTCGTAATTTTATATGCTAAATCCATATCAGTAAAAACTGTCATTCCATTGATTTTAGTAATTTTATCACCAACCTGCAAGCCACCTTCAACACTGGACGCATTCCTATCAAACTTTGTAACAACTGTTGTAGTTATCTTGTCATTTGAAATAAGTAAAGAAGCAAAAATCAGCACAAACCCAAGCATAAGGTTCATTATTGCTCCAGCAGCTATTACTGCCATTCTATTAATTACTGGCTTATTGTTAAACGCGCGTTCGTTACTGCTGGTCTCATCTGCACCTTCCATTTCACAAAACCCACCAAATGGAAGTAGCCTTAACGAATATTCAGTTTCACCTTTTTTAAATTTAATAATTACTGGTCCCATGCCTATTGCAAACTTGTTTACCTTTATATCATTTAGCTTTGCAACAATAAAATGACCTAATTCATGTACAGCAATAATTAATCCAAAAACCAAAATTGCTATTAATATTTTAATCATACTTGCTTTTTCTTCAGTCTGACTTGAAGAAACTCCTTCCTATTTGCATTATGTTAAGTTTTAAATCAAGGATTTAACATACTCCCTTGCCTTTGTGTCAAATTCAATAACATCATTATATGAGTTAATTTCATTGAATGGAAAGTGATTTAATGCAGCGGTTACCATTTCTCCAATCTGCAAAAATGTTATCTTCTTGGCTATAAAGCTTTCAACCGCAACCTCATTTGCGGCATTTACAATACAAGGGTACGCTCCACCAAGTTCAATTGCTTTTATGCATGCTTTAAGACACTTAAATGTTTCATAATCAGGCTTCTCAAAGGTTAGTGTCCCATAATCTGTAAGCGATAACCTTTTTGTCGGACATTCAAGCCGTTGAGGATAAAGTAACGCATACTGTATTGGAATCTTCATATCAGGTACACCCAACTGAGCAATTACAGAATAATCCTTATATTCAACTGCTGAATGAACAACACTTTGCCTATGAACAACTACCTCAATCTGACTGGAATCTAAATTAAAAAGCCATTTTGCCTCAATAAACTCTAATCCCTTATTCATAAGCGTTGATGAATCTATCGTAACCTTATTCCCCATACTCCAGTTAGGATGATTTAATGCCTGTTCCAATGTAACATTTTGAAGCTCTGCTTTAGTCTTATTAAAAAATGGTCCACCTGATGCAGTTAAAATGACTTTATTTATCTGATTAATATCATTTCCCTGTAATGCCTGGAATATCGCTGAATGCTCACTATCAACAGGCAGTATCTTCACATTTTTTTTCTTAGCCAGATCCATGACAAGCTTTCCACCTGCAACAAGCGTCTCCTTATTAGCAAGTGCAACACTAATTCCTGCATCAATCGCTGTTAATGTTGGCAATAGTCCAACCATACCAACAACGGAATTTAGCAAAATATTAGTATCACTAAGCCTTGCTATCTCACACAAGCCATCCATTCCTGCTAACACTTTTACATCCATATCCGCAAGCCTGGTCTTTATTTCCCCATACAAGTCCTCGTTATATATGCAGATAAATCCAGGCTTAAATTCCCTTGCCTGTTCCTCCAAAAGCTTAATATTGCTATGCGCTGCAAGAGCTGTTACTGATAATTTATGCAGTCTTATCACTTCTAATGCCTGTTTTCCTATTGAACCTGTTGAACCTAAAATAGATACTCGCTTCATATCATTACTAATCCTCATTAAATATAAAGAATACCTCCTGTTGAATTGTACATCATTTTAGCAAAAAAGGAGCTAAAACATATTTAATATATTTAGCCCCAAATTATTACTTTAAAATATCAATAACAGTTAAAAATGCATAGAAAAATGGCACAACAAATAATACACTGTCAAAGCGGTCAAGCATTCCACCATGTCCAGGCATAATATTTCCATAATCCTTTATTTTGCATTGTCGTTTTATAAGGGAGGCCACTAAATCACCAGCTGTTCCTACCAATGCACAAATTGCCCCTAAAATAAATGAAATAAAATAATACCCCTCAACCACTATAACCGTATCCGATTGAGTAAGCACCTTTACATAAACTATGCTAAGAACAGAAAATAATATACCATTTGTAAGCACTCCACCGATAAGTCCCTCCACTGTTTTTTTAGGGCTTATTTCAGGACAAAGCTTATGCTTACCAAGAAAAGTTCCTGCAAAATATGCTCCTGTGTCAGCAAGCCAGCCACCACATAGCGCAAGAACTACATAAGCAAGGCCATGAGCATCACTCATATCTTTTAATTTTATTAGACAATTCATTGAATAAGTAATCAAGAGCATTGCCGATACTGTAAAAAAAGCTGTCCCCAGTTTAATCTTTCTATGATTTATAATATAATCAAAAAATATCAGAAATACACAAATAGTTGTCAAGAAAACTTGATATTTATCTAAACCTGCAAATGATAGAATTGGAACCAATGCAGCATACGATAATGCTGTACTGACGGATATCTTATTATCTCTACATCTTACTGCTGAATATAATTCATACAATATGCCGACGGAAATTGCTGATACTGCCAAATTAAACACTATTGTATTTGACAAAAATAAAACTAATACTGCAATTGCGATTGCAACTACTGATGAAATTATTCTTACTGCCAAATTTTAAACACCTCCGAATCGCCTTACTCTTTTAGAGTAATCAAGAATCGCCTTGTCAAGTTCTTTTGGGCTAAAATCAGGCCATAGAACATCTGTATAGTAAAACTCCGCATAGGCACATTGCCATATTAGAAAATTTGATAATCTTAATTCACCACTTGGGCGAATTAATAAATCCACATCAGGTATTCCTTTTGTATCAAGATAATTCCCGAAAAGCTCTTCATTAATCGAAGACACTTCAAGCTGGTTATTCTTCACCTGCATAGCAATATTTCTTGTAGCACGAACAATTTCATCTCTGCCACCGTAATTTACAGCTATCAATAATGTCATTGCGGTAAAATCTTTAGAATCATTCTCAAGACTTATCATTTTTCTTCTTAATTCATCATCAAAGACTGATTTGTCACCTAAAAAAATGACTCTTACATTCTCATCAATATGTTTTCTGACATCATCTATATATTTTCTGAACAAATCAATTATTGCGTCTACCTCATCCTTTGGCCTTTTCCAGTTTTCTGTGGAAAAGGCGTAAAAGGAAATATAAGGTATGCCAATGTTTTTACAATACTTTACAATGCTTTCAAAAGCCTTAGCGCCTTCCCTATGTCCAAATTTTCTGGGAAGACCCCTTTTCCCTGCCCATCTGCCATTGCCGTCCATTATAAATCCTATATGAACAGGTAATTCAATTGATATTAAATCCTTTACTGCTGCTTTATTATTAGCCATAATTAATCCTCCAAAATAAGTGGTGTTAATCCCCTATGGCTATATTGACATTACTTCCTTTTCTTTGTCAGCAACTAAAGCATCAACAGCATCACAATATTTATCAGTTAAGTTCTGGATATCCTTCTCGCATACCTTTAAATCGTCTTCACTAATCTCAGAATTCTTCTTCATCGTCTTAAACTTCTCAATAGCATCACGCCTTACTGAACGGATAGCTACCTTTGTATCCTCACCATATTTTTTAATAGTTTTACACAATTCCTTTCTTCTGTCCTCAGTCAATTGTGGGAAAACAAGTCTAATTACTTTTCCATCATTAGTTGGAGTAATTCCAATATCGGACGCTAAGATAGCCTTTTCAATTGGCTTAAGGCTTGATACATCCCATGGCTGAATCACAAGAATTCTAGCCTCTGAAACAGATATAGCAGCCATCTGGTTAATTGGTGTTGGTGTTCCATAATAATCAACAGATACCTTTTCAAGCACAGCTGGATTAGCTCTTCCAGCCCTTATTGTTGTAAATTCATGTTTTAATTTATCTACTGCTTTACTCATACTAGCTTCAGCAAGTTTAATTTTCTCTTTCATATTACTTTTCCTCCGTTACTATTGTACCTATATTTTTTCCTATTATTGCATCATATATATTTTCAGGTTTACTTAAATCAAAAACCAATAAAGGCATATTGTTATCACGGCACATTGATGCAGCTGTACCATCAATAACCATTAACTCCTTATTAAGTATTTCCCCAAATGTTAAATTATCATATTTAACAGCATCACTATATATTTTAGGATCCTTATCATAAACTCCATCAACCATAGTTGCTTTTAACAAAATATCTGCCTCAATTTCCGCAGCTCTTAATGCTGCAGCAGTATCTGTTGAGAAAAATGAATTTCCTGTTCCGCAGGCAAGTATAATTATCCTGCCTTTTTCCAGATGTCTGACAGCTTTATTACGAATATAAGGCTCTGCTACCTGCTGCATGGTTATTGCAGTCTGAACCCTGACATCAATATCCATGGATTCTAATACATCCGCTACTGCTAATGCATTTATTGCTGTGGCAAGCATTCCCATATGGTCGGCTCTTGTTCTATCCATTCCTCCGCTTGAACGACCGCGCCAAATATTCCCTCCACCTACAACAATGGCTATTTCTACACCTTCATCAGCAGCCCTTTTTATACTCTTACATATTTCAGTTATAACGGTGTAATCCAGCCCGAATTTATTATCCCCTGCTAATGCTTCACCACTCAGCTTTAAAAGTACTCGTTTATACTTTGGTACCATTTCAAACACCTCACACTTTTTACTCCTTATATTCTACACTAAAAAACCAATAATGTAAAGCATTTGTTCAAAAAAAATCAAAATAAAGAGCACAGGAATGCCCATGCTCTTTATTAACATTAAGTGCAATTTATTAGTTAATCATCTTTGCAATTTCTTCAGCAAAGTTTTCCTCTTTCTTCTCAATTCCTTCGCCTCTTTCATAGCGAACATATTCAACAACCTTAATTGTACCGCCAAGCTTCTTTGCAACACCTTCTATATACTTAGCAACTGTCAATTCGCCATCCTTAACAAATTCCTGCTCAAGCAAGCAATTCTCTGAGTAGTACTTTCCAATCTTACCGTCAACGATTTTAGAAATTACCTGTTCAGGCTTGTTAGCCATCTTAGGATCCTCAGACATTTGAGCCTTCATTATTGATTTTTCAGTTTCAATAACTGAATCAGGAACAGATTCTTTATTTAAATAAGCAGGGTTTAGTGCAGCAATTTGCAATGCACAGTCTTTACCACAAGCAAGCATTTCCTCATTTGTTGGGTCAATATCAGACTCAAGCTTTACTAATACACCAATTCTACCATCACCATGAACATAAGGAACAAGTATACCCTCTAAGCGTGTAAAACGTCTGATTTGAAGATTTTCACGAATCTTTAAGAATAGACTTTGAAGTCCCTCTTCAACAGTTTCAGTTGAGCCATCTAGCTTTGCTTTTAGTAATGCATCCATATCAGCTGGGTTTTCATTAATAATTGTTGCTGCAACGCTTTCTACAAAGCTCTTAAATTCTGGGTTCTTTGCAACGAAGTCAGTTTCGCAGTTTACTTCAACAATAGCGCCAATGTTTTTACTTCTATCAACCACAGACAATACTAAGCCTTCTGCCGCTATTCTTCCAGCTTTTTTTGCTTGTGTTGCTAATCCCTTTTCTCTAAGTATCAAAATTGCCTTTTCCATATCTCCATCAGCTTCAACAAGTGCGTTCTTGCAATCCATCATGCCGACACCAGTTCTTTTGCGTAGCTCATTTACTTCCTTAGCGGTATAATTAGCCATATTATTTTCCTCCATTACATCTTAAAACTTATCGGTTTCTTATTTGAAATGCCCGAATATATCATTATCATATTCGGGCAAATTATTCTATTCAGCAGCTTCCTCAGTAGATGCCTCTTTAGAAGCGTTCTTCTCAAAAGACACTTCCTCAGCAGATACTTCTTCTACAGCTTCTTCTGAATCTGCAACTTGATCTTCACCCTGTCTGCCTTCAATAATTGCATTTGCAATTGTACCAGCAATAAGCTTAACTGCTCTTATTGCGTCATCATTACCAGGTATGATATAGTCGATTTCATCAGGATCACAGTTTGTATCTACAATCGCTACTATTGGAATATTCAATTTCTTAGCTTCAGCAACTGCAATCTTTTCTTTTCTTGGATCAACAATAAACAACGCACCAGGCAATTTGTTCATTTCCTTAATACCGCCTAAAAACTTTTCAAGCTTTTCTATTTCTAATTTTAACTTTACTACTTCTTTTTTAGGCAATAAATCAAATGTACCATCAGACTCCATTTCTCTTAACTGAGCCAAACGGTCAATTCTTCTTCTTATTGTCTTGAAGTTTGTCATCATTCCTCCAAGCCAACGAGCATTAACATAATGAGCACCTGCTCTTTGTGCCTCTTCCTTTATTGAGTCACCAGCCTGTTTTTTTGTTCCTACAAAAAGAACTGATTCACCCTGTGCAGAAATATCTCGAATAAACATATAAGCCTCTTCAAGCTTCTTTACTGTTTTCTGCAAATCGATAATGTATATGCCATTTCTTTCTGTAAAAATGTATGGTGCCATTTTTGGATTCCATCTTCTTGTTTGATGTCCGAAGTGAACACCAGCCTCAAGAAGCTGTTTCATTGATACTACTCCCATGAGTTTTCCTCCTAATTTTGGTTTTTATTCCTCCGCCCAGTTTAACTTGTATCCGACCTTTTTCAAGGAACCTGGCTACAAAAACATGTGCGTGCGAACTGCTTAATATTATAACATATAATTATACCATTTTCAAGTAAAGTTTATTTGTTTACTTATACAAATTTTCGAAGCTAAACGACTTAAATTTTGTCGATTTTGTATCTGGCTTTCTCATTTCGTCAATATCACTGTTATGCGCTACCAATATTGTGTCCTTCCCTATCAGCTTAATTTCTTTGCAACTAATAATTAAATCATCATCTCTTCCAAAAAGCCCCCATAACCTTTCTCTACCATAAACTATAAGAGCTATCACTGTTGATGTTTCTGTATCAATTTCTATATCATCTACAAATCCTAGCTTCTCTCCATTGCTGATATTTACTACTTCTTTATTTCGTAAATCCATTAAACTGCATATCATATGCCCTCCCCCTCAAATTCCAAGGTTTTAAAGCATTTTAAGCTGAGTTTTATTTTGCCTATTATAAAATTATACTCAGAAATCCTTGTAATTATAATCAATATACAGTTTAGTTTGTTCTTAAGAATAATTCATTAATCAACCTTGTTCCAGTCTTAGTTTTAAAAATAGTATCCCTTATTTTTATTATCTCCTCTTTTGTAAGCATTTTTTCATAAATATTTACAAGCAAATCTGCTTCTATTAATATCTGATAATCAATCCCGTCAATATTTGTATATGTATGATGATGCCCCACAAGATAGCATACTCTTTCAATAAGGCCTCCATCGTATCCAAGCTGTTTCAACATCTTTTTTGCTGCTGATGGTCCCATAATTTCCTGATATTTTTCTGAACAAGTATTATATTTTTCTTCACATATCTTTATACCAATATCATGTGTTAATGCCGCAACCTCAATTATATTACATAATCCATTATTAATATTCTCTAGGTCCATAATTAACTTAGCATATGAATGAACCTTTAAAAAATGATTTATTCTTTTTACATCCCCTGAAAAAAACTTTATCATCTCATTAATCAATTTTGTGACATGATTCATATTGATTTCCTTTCTACTAACCAAATATTTTTATCTTTTTTGCTTTCATCACATAAAACGAAAAAAAGTTCCAATTTATTGAAAAATATTATTATTTATTAATAAATTGTTTATAATTCATTAATATTATTATATTTCATTTAAATAATTATGTCAAGCCATATAAACATTTTTATTAATTATATTATTAATTTTGTTGCCAAGTTTTACCTATATACATATAATATATTATCAAAGATTGGTGGTGATTAATTGAATACAATATGTTTAAGTATTGGCATGACTGCTCCGGATTTTATTGCTAATTCTACAATGGGCCCTGTAAAAATGTCAGATTACAAGGGAAAATGGGTGGTGTTCTTCTCACATCCTGGAGATTTTACTCCAGTTTGTACTACTGAATTTATATCCTTTTCTCAACTATATCAGGAATTTGTCAATAGGAACACTCAACTACTAGGTTTGAGTATAGACAGTACCCCATCTCATCTGGCATGGCTACATTCAATTTATAATGCAACAGGTATTACCGTACCATTTCCTTTAATCGCTGACAGAGTGGGAGACATAGCAAAATTATATGGCATGATTGCTCCAGATGTCAGCACTCAGGAAACAGTTCGTAATGTATATATTATAGACCCTGAGCAGAAGATACGAGCTATCCTTATCTACCCATTAACAAACGGAAGAAGCATTCCAGAAATACTAAGACTACTTACAGCATTGCAAACTACCGATAAATACAATGTTGTCACACCTGCAAATTGGCAACCGGGACAACCGACTATGGTCAGACCTCCTAAAACCTATTCTGGGCTTATTGAACGCGAGGATAATCCTCAGAAAGAAAATTTGCAGTGCAATGATTGGTATTGGTGCTATACCCAGAAGTAATACTTACAAAATTATTTTATATTAATACAGCCCTTGATTATTAGCTAGTAACTTAATCAAGGGCTTATTGTGGATCTATGTAAATCAATGTACATAAAAAAATACCCCCCGAGCAATGTAAACACATTACTTAGGAAGCATGTCTTATGGAGCTGACGAGCGGACTTGAACCGCCGACCTACGCCTTACCAAGGCGTTGCGCTACCTACTGTGCCACGTCAGCATTATAACGCATTAATTATACTATAAAATTATATAAAAGTCAAGACTAAAAGTTAAATTCATTATTTCACATATTCCGAAAACATCTCAAAATAAAAATGCCTAACTAATAAAAGTCAGGCATTTTATTTTAGTTATTAGTTATTCTTACTTATTTTGTGGACCTAAAGCACTGTAAGAAATCTGCTCAACTAAGTACTTAGCTATTTGCATATTGTCAGATACATCTAGCTTGTTATCATATACGCAGTTAGCATTTTCTCTAGCAGTAGGTGAAAGGTTAATAACACCAATCAAGTACTTGTTGAATTCGATAATATCAGTAATTCTTACTTCACCGTCAACATTAACGTCACCGTAAAGAATCTTATCCTTGTCAATATCTGATGTTGTAGTCTCCTTAGGAGTTGTAGTTTCCTTAGGAGTTGTAGTT
>JAAYPV010000100.1 GCA_012519635.1 Clostridiales bacterium | reverse complement strand
GCTTTATTATAAAACAATTCTTATACATTAAATCTGAAATGAACAATATCGCCATCCTGCACAACATAGTCCTTGCCCTCAAGACGAACAAGTCCCTTTTCTTTTGCAACAGCCATACTGCCACAGCTTATAAAATCGTCAAATGCGATAACTTCAGCACGGATAAAGCCTTTTTCAAAGTCAGTGTGAATTTTTCCTGCTGCTTGAGGAGCCTTTGTACCTTTTTCGATTGTCCATGCACGAACCTCAGGCTTTCCGGCAGTGAGGTATGAAATCAATCCAAGTAGTGCATAGCCCTCCTTAATAATTCTGTTAAGTCCTGATTCCTCAAGCCCCAGCTCATTTAAGAACAATGCTTTGTCATCATTGCTCATATCGGATATTTCAGCCTCAATTTGCGCACATATAGGCATAACTGCTGAATTTTCTTCTTTAGCAATTTCGCAAACGACCTTATAATTTTCGTTTGTTTCAATATTGTTTATAAAATCATTTTCACAAAGATTTGCTGCATAAATCACAGGTTTTAAGGATAGAAGGGGAGTGGATTTAATTACTTCCCTTTCCTCCTCGTTGAAAGGATAGCTGCGAGCAGATTTGCCTTCCTCAAGATGCAACTTCAGCTTTTCAAGAAATTCAACCTCTGCTAGAAATTTCTTATCACCCTTAGCCAGTTTTTTTGTTCTGTCAATACGGCGTTCAAGCATTTCCACATCAGAAAAAATAAGCTCAAGGTTAATGGTTTCAATATCACGCTTAGGGTTGATTTCCCCATCGACATGGATAACATCGGAATTTTCAAAGCAGCGCACTACATGAACAATAGCATCAACCTCACGAATATCAGCTAAAAATTTATTTCCCAGTCCTTCTCCCTTTGACGCACCTTTTACAAGGCCTGCTATATCCACAAATTCAAGTGTTGCAGGCGTAAATTTATCAGGTTCAAAAATTTCAGCCAGTTTATCAAGTCTTTCATCGGGCACAGATACAACGCCGACATTTTTTTCAATTGTGCAAAACGGATAGTTTGCAGATTCAGCACCAGCATTTGTTAAAGCATTAAACAATGTGCTTTTTCCAACATTAGGAAGTCCAACCATTCCAAGTTTCATATTTTCAAAATCCTTTACTTTAAATTTTACAAAGGCACAAGAAAAATCTTGTTACAAAATCGGTATTAATTATAACATAATTTCAAAACAAAAACAAGTAGAGCATATAAAACTTAAAAAAGTCAATTTTGGACTAATTATTAGTCATAAAAGCGAGTTGTAGGCTATAAATTAATCTGATATAATTTAAGAAAATAAGAAGAATTAGTGAGTTAATGATTTAGTAGTTCCTTCCTTTTTTCGCTTGGAGTACAGCCAAAACGCTTTTTAAAAAGCTTCATAAACATTTTGTAATTGGAAAATCCGTTTCTGCTTAAAATTTCAGATATGCTATAGTTTGTATTAGCAAGGTCATTATAGGCATATTCTAGGCGTATTGAGTTTAGATATTCAAGAAAGGTTATTCCCATATGTTTTTTGAAAAAGCGTGAAAAATATTCTGGATTCAATGATACAACAGCAGAAATATCACTAAGTGATATTTCCTCCATATAATGCTTTTTCACATAATATGTTACCTTGCTCAGCCTATCAATATATTTCTCATGCTTTTGTTGTTCAACGGGGCTGATTTCATTCTTAAAATTGATATTCAAATGAAAAAGTAAATCAAAAACAATGCTGTAAAACCTAAGCAAATAGCCGTTAGGCTTTGCCTGACATAGCGATGCAAGTTCTTTTAAAAGAGTTTTTATATATTCTACATTTGGTTTTTTAGCATCTTTACTGTAATTTACTTTAAACTCAATAAAGTCAATATTAGGTATATGCTTTTTTATAAAGTCATAGGATATCTGAAGCAGAAAGAATTTAGAATAGCAAGCACTGCTGGTTGAGTGTATGTCTCTGGGATTCACCATAATAAAATCACCAGCATTGATGGTGTGGGGCTTATTGTCAATAGTAACAGTGTATTGTCCTTCGATTATATAAAGAAACTCCATGCTATTATGCCAGTGCTTTGCAACAAAGCTCCCGTTGTTTTCGCAAATAAAAAAGTGCATATCAATATTATTTTTGTAAAAGATAATTTCATGAGGATATGCTTCCATAATACACCACCTAATTATATACTGACGCCAGATTTACAATTATCATAACACAATCGTATAGAAAAAACAATAAAGTCTAATTATTTTAAGTAAGGAGGCAAGAATATGGTAAATGATATGACAAAAGGCAGACCAATGAAACTGATATTAACTTTCTGTATACCAATGCTTATGGGTAATATTATTCAGCAGCTTTATAATATGGTAGACTCAATAGTTGTCGGAAGATTTGTTGGAGTTGACGCTTTTGCGGGTGTTTCATCAACGGGCTCATTGACATTCCTTGTTATTGGCTTTGTAATGGGGCTTACCAGTGGCTTTTCAATTAAGGTTGCTCAAAGCTTTGGTGCGGGAGATTATAAGGAGATGCGAAAATATATTGCAAATGCCTTGTATCTATCAGGCGCATTTGCTGTTGTTCTGACAGCTTTGACAGTGCTTTTCACAAGACCTTTGCTTAGAGTGATGCAGACGCCGGAGAATATTATTGATTATGCATATGATTATATAATTATTCTTTTTGCGGGAATATCAGTGACAATATTGTATAATATACTTGCCAGCATTTTAAGAGCAGTTGGTGATAGCAAGACACCGCTTATATTCTTAGGTGTTGCAGCAATGGTAAATATTGTTTTAGATTTATTGTTTGTAATATCCTTTAATATGGGCGTAAAGGGTGTTGGGTATGCAACAATAATTGCACAGATAGTTTCGGCTGTTTTAGGTATAATTTACATAAAAAAGCGTTACTATATTCTGCACATTCAAATGGACGAACTTAGGATGGATCTTGAAAAATGCAAGGAGCTTGCTTATATAGGAGTGCCGATGGCATTACAATATTCCATTACTGCTGTAGGAACAATAATATTGCAATTTGCAGTAAATTCGCTTGGTTCAGCGACAGTTGCAGCAGTTGGTGCAGCAACAAAGGTGCAGTCATTTGCAATTTTACCGATGGAAACATGGGGCTTGGCTGTGGCGACATATGCAGGACAGAATTTTGGCGCAAGAGAGTATAACAGAATTAGGGATGGCGTTAATAAGAGCCTTGTACTAGGCGTTGTATATAGCGTGTTTATATATGTAATTATAGCAGTTTTTGGTGGCTATATATCACTTTTATTTATCAAGAAAGAGGAAATAGCTATTTTAGGTGATGTTGTAAGGTTTTTGAGAATAAGTGGTGCGTTCTATCCAACTCTTGCTGTTTTGTTTGTTGTAAGAAATGTGTTGCAGGGCTTGGGATATAGTATGATAACTATACTTGCAGGAGTAAGCGAGCTTATAGCTAGGGCTGTTATAGCAATTGTGTTTGTTAGGATATTCGGATATGATGCAGTTATACTAGCTGGACCTGTTGCATGGATTTGCGCTGATATGATTGTAATAATAACATATATTGTAAAACAAAATGATTTAAGGCGAATATGCATAGAGCAGTCCGATGTTGTTAAGGTATGTGATACAATTTAATATTAAAACAGAATCATGATTATAATATGAAGTGCCTCGTTAGAATACAACAAAACCCTGAAAATAGCTGTAAACACGCTGTTTTCAGGGTGAACTTTTTTATGTTTTATTATTTCCCTTATTTCTGATGAATTGATATTTCTGCAAACATTTTATGGATAACTAAAAAACATATCCCAAAGTACCTCATCCACAAACAATGTTAGGTAACTAAATTAACACTAAAAGACAATACAATGGGATATTTATATGTGTTCAATTTTGTTTATTTACTTGTATAAATAAAAAAAGGGGTCATAATCAAAATCTACAAATATGCTCATTTTATTTTGGAAGGAAATGAACTTTTAAGAGAAACATTAGGTGCATAAGAGCGTTTGATATACATAATAAGATTTAAAAATGCTTTTCCTGTTTATTCTGTGAAAACAAAACGCCCAACGCATTTGCGTTGGGCGTTTGTATATTTGGCGGAGAAGGAGGGATTTGAACCCTCGCGCCGGTTACCCGACCTACGCCCTTAGCAGGGGCGCCTCGTCACCACTTGAGTACTTCTCCAGAGCAACTTATAAATATATATAATGATAATAATTGGCGGAGAGGGTGGGATTCGAACCCACGGTTCCTTTCAGAATCACTAGTTTTCAAGACTAGCTCCTTAAACCTCTCGGACACCTCTCCGCATTTAATCAGCTTTATTATTTTATCATATGTTTTTTTATTTGTCAAGGGGTTAAATAAATTTTTATATAAAATTTTTGTTG
>JAAYPV010000099.1 GCA_012519635.1 Clostridiales bacterium | reverse complement strand
TGAAATTATCTCTTTGAGAACTGAGGAGCACGACGAGCAGCCTTCAAGCCGTACTTCTTTCTTTCCTTCATTCTTGGGTCACGAGTTAAGAAACCTGCCTTTTTCAATACAGGTCTCAATTCTGGATCATAAACAAGCAACGCTCTTGACAAACCATGTCTGATAGCACCAGCCTGTCCAGTTACGCCACCACCAGCAACTGTACATACTATATCAAACTTATCATTTGTATCTGTTAGAGCCAATGGTTGACGAACAATATATTTTAATGTTTCAAGACCAAAATAATCATCTATGCTTCTGCCGTTAATTGTAATATTACCACTTCCGTGATATACCCTTACCCTTGCAACAGAATGTTTTCTTCTACCAGTACCGTAGTAATATTTTTGTTTTGATTCGTACATTTAAGCTACCCCCTTCTTATATTTCATAGTTCTCAGGCTTTTGTGCTTGATGTGCATGTTCTGCACCTTTATAAACTCTTAATCTTTTAAGAGCAGCTCTGCCCATAGTGTTATTAGGTAGCATACCATTTACAGCTATCATCATAGCTTTATCCGCCTTTGTAGCCATCAGGTCTTTGTATTTAACCTGCTTTAGTCCACCAATCCAACCTGTGTGCCATGTGTATTTCTTTTGCTCTAGCTTATTTCCTGTTAAAATAGCCTTATCGCAATTAATAATAATAACATGATCACCATTATCAAAATGTGGTGCATATGTTGGTTTATGTTTTCCACGCAAAATGTGAGCTGCCTTAGCTGCAACACGACCAAGCGGCTTGCCTGCAGCATCTAAAACATACCATTTACGGCTGACATCCTTAGCCTTTGGCATATAAGTTGACATATTTATTCCTCCGTATTTTAAATTTGGTCAAGATAAATTTACAGATGGGTTAATCTATATTTTTATGTGCAACCGCAAGCACCGAAACATCGGTATTTGCACATTCCTTGACATAACATAAAACATTATATATTTTTGCTATAAAATTGTCAATAGTCAAAATAACGAATTTTTAATTTATATCACTCTTACGCTTAAAATCTCTCTTAATATCTCTATTTCTCTCGATATCTCATTTTTCATTCCATATTGAAAAAATTTATAAATAGAAAATCCACCTTAATTATTTAAGTATGGTGGATTTTACTTTTGATTAAATTTTACATCTCAGACATATCCCAGTTGTGCCAAACATTTTGTACATCATCGTTATCCTCAAGATGGTCAAGCAAATTATTCATCATCTTGATACTATCCTCATCAGTAAGAGTTGTATATGTTGATGGAACCTGCACTACCTCTGCTGAAAGTATTTTATATCCTCGTTCAATCAAACCTTCTTTTAATTGATGGATATTTGTAGGTGCAGTAATAACCTCAATAACTCCATCTTCAATTGAAAAATCATCTGCACCGCATTCAAAGCAGTCCTCCATAAATTTTTCTTCATCCACTCCATTTTTCTCAACGATAACGATACCCTTTTGAGAGAACATAAATGATACGCAACCTGGAGTACCAAGATTTCCGCCAAACTTATCAAAGTAATGACGCATTTCACCAGCTGTACGATTCTTATTATCAGTTAAACACTCAACAATCACTGCTACACCGTTTGGACCATAGCCCTCATAAACCATGCTTTCATAGTTTTCCTTGTTACCTTCACCAGATGCTTTCTTTATCAAACGCTCAATATTATCATTTGGAACATTATTTGCCTTTGCTTTTGCAATTAAATCACGAAGTTTTGAATTATTATTAGGGTCCGGTCCTCCTTCTTTTATGCAAACAATCATCTCTCGACCAATTTTAGTAAAAATTTTTGCTCTTGCAGCATCAGTAGCTTCCTTACGTCTTTTAATATTGTTCCATTTAGAATGCCCTGCCATACTAACTCTCCTTAACTCCATTAAAATTCCATATCAAATCAAATAACTCATCTATTCTTTGCTTTTCACCTAATAAATGCAAATATCCAAACAAACACTCAAGCCCTGTTGCTCGTCTGTACTCACAAGCATTCGCATTTTTGGGAACAGTATTGCCTGAAGCATTCCTACCTCTTTTATATATAGCATATTCATATTCCGTCAAATGTTCTTTGAGCATTTCAATAGCATTTGACTGGTATGAAGAGCAAACAAGTTTTATTTTCATATCATGAAGCTTTCCAGCAGACATATTTGCTTCAATAACAAGTCGTTCCCTGACAAGCTGTTCATAAACAGCATCGCCTAAAAAAGCTAATGTTAATGGGCTAAACTGGTTTACCTCTCTTATTTCAAGTTTTTTTGTCATAACTATATCTCCATAAAAAAAGTTAGTTAATAAATTCAAATTCAAATCCTAAAATATTAACCGTATCATTTTCCTGTATACCCATTTCTAGTAGCTTATCTATTATACCACTATTGCGTAAAACACGCTGAAAATATTGTAATGAAGAATAATCGTCCATATTTACTGTTCTAATGATTGGAGCAAGCCATTTTGCATCTACATAATAGATTCCATCTTCTACTTCAACTTCAAAGCTCTTATTATTTACATCATCCTGTGCTATAGTAATAGGCTCCGGTTCATAAATTTTAACCGGTGGGAGAGTATCCAAAACCTGCGATATCTCATAAATCAACTCAGAAGTGCCCTGTGTTGTTGCTGCAGAAATTGGAAAAAACTTATATCCTTTAGATTCAATATACTTTCTTAACTCTTCTATTTGCTCTCCAGTAGCCATATCACATTTATTTCCTGCGACAATTTGTGGACATTTTGATAAATCTTCACTAAAATTCTTTAACTCAGCATTTATAATTTCAAAATCATCAATAGGATTTCTACCTTCAACGCCTGATACATCTAGTACATGAACAATAAGCCTACAACGCTCCACATGCCTTAAAAATTCATGCCCGAGACCAATTCCTTCGCTTGCACCTTCAATCAGCCCAGGAATATCAGCCATTACAAAGGATTTCCCTTCCTCAATACTAACTACTCCTAAAACAGGTGTTAATGTTGTAAAGTGGTAGTTTGCAATCTTAGGTTTAGCAGAACTTACTACTGAAATTAGCGTCGACTTACCTACATTTGGAAAACCGACCAATCCGACATCAGCAATAAGCTTTAACTCCAATATAACCTCAAATTCTTCTCCAGGTAATCCAGGCTTTGCAAAACGAGGTATTTGGCGTGTAGCTGTTGCAAAATTTGCATTACCCTTGCCACCCTTACCTCCTCTTGCTAAAACCACAGGTTCATTTCCAGATAAATCAGCCATTATCCGACCAGTTTTAGCTTCCTTGATAACAGTTCCTCTAGGTACTTTAATTATTAAATCCTTTGCAGATTTACCAAAACAATTTTTGGGTCCACCATTTTCACCATTATCAGCAACATACTTTTTTTTATATTTAAAATCAATTAAGGTTGAGAAATTATCATCAACTAAAAAGACGATATCTCCACCTTTTCCACCGTCGCCACCGTCAGGTCCACCAGCACTGATATACTTTTCACGACGAAATGATACTGCTCCATCTCCGCCATCTCCAGCTTTAATTGTTATTTTAGCCTTATCTACAAACATATTATTCTCCTCTATATTTCCATTTGATTTATCAAATGGAATGCAATAAAACAAAATCCCAAGCGAATGCTCAGGATTGATTTTTAATGTTATGTTCCCGATTACTGCTCAGCGTAAACGGATACTCTTTTGCGATCACGACCTAGGCGCTCAAACTTAACTCTTCCGCTAACTAATGCGAATAATGTATCATCTGAACCCTTGCCAACACCTACTCCAGGATGAATACGCGTACCGCGTTGACGAACCAAAATATTACCAGCTAGTACATACTGGCCATCAGCTCTTTTTACTCCCAATCTTTTTGACTCTGAGTCACGACCGTTCTTTGTAGAAGCAACTCCTTTTTTATGAGCAAAAAATTGCATACTAATATTTATCATAAACTTACACCTCCGTAGCTTTTATTCTGATTGTTTTTTTAAATTGCTGCGATATCAATTCCAAATGGTACTTTAAGCTTTCAATAATTACTGAACTCATTCCTGTTGAATCTTCGTTAATATTCAAGCTGATTGTATCTGATAAAACATTCACATCAGCCTTTATTTTCATAAATTCAGTAATTGTATTAGCTGTCAGTTGAACAGCCGAAGATACACTTGCACAAGCTATATCCAGACCATATTCATCATAACCAGCGTGTCCACTTATCTGAAAGCCTACATATTTACCGTTTTTTTTAAAAAATTCAGCAAGAATCATATTAAGCTTTTATTGCTTCAATTTTTACTGAAGTATAGTGCTGTCTATGACCTTGTTTTCTCTTTGAACCCTTCTTTGGTTTATAGGTAAATACCGTAATCTTTTTGCTTTTACCATTCTTCAGAACCTTTGCTTCTACAGTTGCACCACTTACATATGGAGTTCCAATTTTTAAACCATTATCAGTTCCAACCGCAACAACTTTGTCAAAGCTAACGGTTTGATCAACCTCACAATCCAACTTTTCTACGAAAACAACATCACCTTCCTTAACCTGATATTGTTTTCCTCCTGTTTCAATTACAGCGTACATTTTGGCACCTGCCTTTTCTATAAAACTCGCTACGAACGGTATATACATTAAGTATATTTGCAGAACCGTACATATGCGGCTTTTTTATTTTATCATAAACTTTTACACTTGTCAAGAAGATTGTATTAAAATTATTATTTTTTAGTATGATATTATGCTTAAATACTGTAAAGAGCTATAACATCTATTAAAAAGGATTTTTCTCATTTGTTTTTTGAGGTGTACTTTTAACCTGAGTAATCTCTTGTTTAGTTTTTTTAACATTCTGCAAGCTGTTCTGCAAAAACTTTTCAGTATCCGATAAAACATTATTTACATATGTATTAGTAGCACTTTTTATTTCCTTAGAGCTTTGCTGAGCCTTAGTCAGCATATCAATCGCCTTTTGCTTTGCCTCTTTGACAATAGCATCATTGGATACCATAATCTTTGCGCGTTCTTCTGCTTTCCTCACTATTGCCTCAGCCTTTGCTTCAGCTTCCTTTATTATTCTATTGCAATCAAAGTCAATCAGCTTTGCTCTTTTAATTTCCTGAGGAATATTCAAACGTACATCGTTAATTAAATCTCTCATTCTTTCTACATCTACCATAACCTTATGTGCAGAAAATGGGACTGATGGTGATTTATCCAAAAGCTCATCCATTTCATCTAATATCTCATCAATACTCATTTCTATTCTCCTTTACCAACCTGTTTTTAATATCCTCTAAAACACAACCTGGCACAAAATGACTGATATCACCGCCAAAGCTTGCAATCTGTTTTACAACACTCGAACTCAGATACATGTTTTCTGCACTTGTAGTTAAGAAAACAGTTTCTGCTCCCTCATAAAGTTTTTTATTAGCTAATGCCATCTGAAATTCATATTCAAAGTCACTTACAGCTCGTAAACCCTTTACTATTGCTATTGCGCCAACATTTCTCACATAGTCAGCCAATAATCCATCTAAAATATCGATAACGACATTATCCAAAGCTAATTCAGAAGTTGCTTTTTCAATAAAAGACAGTCTTTCAGTAAACGAAAAGCTTGTAGTTTTTGCTGCATTTGCAGATATCAGTACTATTACCTTATCAAACAGCTTTGACGCCCTTTTAATTATATCTAAATGTCCTAATGTTATAGGGTCAAAACTTCCAGGACAAACTGCTATTCTTCTCATTCATACCTACTCCCCTTAGGACTTTTAGTAAAAAGGCTAACCCTTACCTTACCGTGTTTATATTCTTTATTTAATATTAATTCCCCTGTTATTTCAGGTAAATTAAGTTCTGATTCATGCTCACAAATTACTTTTCCACCATCATTTATCCTATCTGATAAAAGTTCAAGAGCTGATTCAATCAAACCATGATTATATGGTGGGTCAATAAATACTATATCAAAATTTAATTTTGTTTGCTTTAAGAAATCCAAACTGTCCATCTGAATTACTTTTGATATTTCCGAAAAGCCAACAGTTTCTATATTTTTTTTGGTTATTTCAATGGAGTCCTTATTCTTATCCACAAACACAGAATATTTTGCACCGCGACTTAATGCTTCTATTCCAAGTTGTCCGCTACCACAGAATAAATCTAATACATTTGTTCCAGGTAAATCAAATTGAATAGCCGAAAAAATTGCTTCCTTTACCTTATCAGAAGTAGGACGAACCTCATTACCTTCAAGTGTTTCCAGACAACGCCCTCTTGCAATTCCAGTAATTACACGCATTACTTAACTCCTCTTAACTTTATAAAGCTTTTAAGTATATTATTTAATACTTAACATAATACATTATATATCATTTTTATATACTTGTCTATAATTTCTCTATAAATTTGTAAACTTCAACTGCAGTTTCATTTTTAACTGCTAAAAGCTTTGAAATTTCATCAACTGTTGCAGATTTTAATGCTTTTTTTGTTTTATATGTTGTTAATAGCTTTTGTGCTTTTTTTAGACCTATTCCTTTTATTTTTGTAAGCTCCAATTCATAAGTAGTTTTTGCGTGTTTACTTCTCTGATATGATATAGCAAAACGATGCATTTCATCTTGAATTTTTGTGATAAGCATAAATGCTGCTTTAGTACTTGTAACTGAAATCTCTGAACCACTTGATGCAATTGCCCGTGTACGATGCTTACTATCCTTAACAAGACCAAAAACAGGCACATCAATACCCATTTCCCGTAAAACAGGCTCAACTGCATTAACATGGCCCTTACCACCGTCAACTAATATTAAATCGGGCAAGCGTAAAAAACCCTTTTCCTCTCCCTCAAAATATCGGTTAAACCGTCTAACTAATACCTCACGCATACATTCATAATCATTTTGTGCACCCACATTCTTTATTGAAAAACGCTTATATGCACTCTTTAGTGGTCTTCCATTTTCAAATACAGCCATTCCTGCAACCATTGCAGTTGATGCAAGATTTGAAATATCATATGCTTCTATATATAATGGCGGTTTGTCCATACCTAAAAGCCTTGCTAGTTCATCTAACGCAATTATTTCCTTACCTGTGCGACCAACTCTTAATGATAAATGCTCGCTTGCGTTATTCTTTGCAAGCATAATCAGCTTTAGTGAATTACCTCTTTGTCTATATAATAAATTTACTGCATGATTACATCTTTTACGCAGTAATTCTTCTATCAACTCTTTATTAGGTAATTCGCGTTCAATCAATATCACCTTTGGTATATCATTGCTTTGATAATATTGAACAATAAATGCCTCTAAAATATCCTCTTCAGTATCGTCATCATTAAAAATATATGTCGATTTATCAAATAATCTTCCATTACGATACATCAAAAGTGCTACACATGAAGCACCTACATTTTGTGCAAGCGCAATTACATCAGTATCCTTTAGCTCATTATCAAAAATCTTCTGTGATTGGCTGGCTTTCGATATCGCTGAAATTCTATCACGAAGTACAGCAGCTCGTTCAAAATCCAAATTTTCAGCTGCCTCCTCCATTTCCTTTTGCATTCTTTCAATTGAAGCACTACTTCCACTTTTAATGTAGTCTATTGCCTGAGACACAAATTCATTATATTCCTCTGCACTTACATCACCCTTACAAACACCAATACATTGACTAATGTAATAATAAAGACAGGGACGATCCTTTTTAAATTCCTGTGGAAATCTTCGTTTACATGTAGGTAGCTTAAATACCAAATTAGCCTCATTAACGGCTTGTTTTGTAACAGCTGAGCTGGTATACGGACCTAAATATATACTACCGTCATTACTTATCTGCTTTTCAGCAGTTATCTTAGGATATGCCTCTTTAGAAACCTTAATATAGTGATAACCCTTATCGTCTTTTAAAAGTATATTATATTTAGGCTTATGCTGCTTTATTAAACTGCATTCCAAAACCAAAGCTTCATATTCTGTATCCGTAACAATAAAATCATAATCATAAACTAATGATACCATCTGGCTGACTTTTGGCGTATGGTCCGGAGTTTCCCTGAAATAGCTTGTTACACGATTTTTAAGATTTTTAGCCTTCCCGATATATATTATTTTGCCCTGCTTATCCTTCATAATATATACACCCGGCGATACTGTTAGCCCTGATGTCTTTTCACGAAGATAAGGCAAGCGTTCATTCATTTAGGGCTACACCTCCAAAGTACTAATCAAAAAATGAGCTTTTATATTCAGCTACAGTTGCTCTGTCACCATAACAATCAACCTGTAAAACCTCCAGATTCAACTGAATCAACATTGCTATATAAAGGAAAAGGTAAGCAAATGAATTAGTAAGTACACTGGCATAAATCCTTATATTAAAAATAATACAAAACATACCTGCAAGCATAATACAGGACGCAATCCCTACTATAATCTGAAAGGGAATTTTTTTATAATCAAGTGACATATAGCTTAAACAAACAAATGCTGAAAAAATAGCATGTGAAATGATTAATACTTTTGAGTAACCATTATACCAATCACCAAGCGATAGAAATTGGAAATCAGCAAGCATAATGACGACTTCTAGAACTAAATATACTGCCATAAGGACTTTCATAATCATTCTTTGTCTGACTACTAAAATAATTCCAATAATTGAAATACTCATCAAAATAAAACCTAATGCTTCAACAGTATATGCTATAATCTCAAACGGAGTACTTGCAATTCCAGAATTGCCATATAAGTCATAGTAAAATAAGCAGATAATTATGAATAATATGAACATTATATTTGAGTATATACCCATAATTATACAATTTTTAAAATTGATGAGCTTTTTCAACTGCAAGCCTCCCTTACTAAATTACTTATTTAATGCCAAAAGTGCTTTCTTTCCTATATCTTTCCTATAATGCATTCCCTCAAAGCTTATTAAATTTACAGTTTTATATGCTTTATCCAAAGCCTCCTGTAAGTCCATGCCCTTTGCAGTAACACCTAAAACTCTTCCACCAGAAGTTAAGAAGAAACCATTTTCATATTTTGTTCCAGCATGATAAATAAATGCATTTTCTATTTGTCCGTTTTCATTCAGTCCTTTAATTTGCTTTCCGCTCTCATATTTTTGAGGATAACCACCACTTGCTAAAATTACACAAGCAACAGAGCCATCCTCCCACTCTATATCAACTTCCTCAAGTCTTTCTTCATAAATAGCAAGCATAATTTCAAATAAATCAGTCTTTAGCAATGGTAATACAACTTGTGTTTCAGGATCGCCAAGCCTACAATTATACTCTATAACCTTTACACCACCAGGAGTAAGCATTAATCCAAAGTATAAACAACCCTTAAACTTTCTACCTTCTCTATTCATAGCATCAATAGTAGGCTTAAATATATTCTCCATACACTCATCAGCTATACTCTTTGTGTAATAAGGATTAGGCGATACTGTTCCCATACCACCAGTATTCAATCCCTCATCATTGTCCAATGCTCTCTTATGGTCCATTGATGATACCATAGGCTTGATTGCTTTTCCATCAGTAAAACATAGTACGGATATTTCCGGACCAGTTAGAAATTCTTCAATTACAACCCTTGAACCACTTTCACCAAAGATTTTATCATCCATAATGGAATGAATAGCAGCCTTAGCTTCATCAAAGTTTTTAGCAATAATTACTCCCTTACCCAATGCAAGACCATCAGCTTTTACGACAGTTGGATATGTGTTCTCCTTTTCAACATATGAAATAGCATCATTTGCATTATCAAATACTTCATATTTTGCAGTAGGAATATTGTATTTCTTCATTAAGTTTTTAGAAAAAACCTTGCTTCCCTCTATTATAGCAGCCATTTTATTTGGACCAAATGTCATAAAACCTTCGGCATTAAGTGCATCAACCATTCCTAAAACAAGTGGGTCATCAGGTGCAACTACAACCATATCTGCTGAAATTTTCTTAGCAAGTTCTACAACACCATCTATATCATCTGCTTTAACTGAAAAACATTCAGCGTATTTTGAGATTCCTCCGTTACCAGGAGTGCAATAAAGTTTATCTACCTTACTGCTTTCTGCAAGCTTCATTATAATCCCATGTTCACGGCCACCACCGCCAACAACTAATACTTTCATTTTTACCTCCAATGGTCATTTTGATGTTCTCGCAATAACTAAACAGCTTACTGCAAAAATAAGCGGCAATATCATAAGAAAGTTAAACTCATTACCTTTAACTAACGCAAAAATAATAACCCCAATCGCCAAAAGTATGCAAAATACACCTATAATTGTGAAAACCTTTCTGTCCTTCATAACCCATACTCCATTTTAATTAATGATGGAATAATCGTATTCCTGTAAATGCCATAGCTATATTATACTTATTACATGTTTCAATAACATTATCATCCCTGATAGAGCCACCAGGCTGTGCAATATATGATACACCACTTTTATAAGCACGCTCAATATTATCACCAAATGGGAAAAATGCATCAGAACCTAAGCATACACCTGTATTCTTTTTAAGCCATTCTTCCTTCATTTCCTTTGTAAAAACCTCAGGCTTTTCCTTGAAAATGCCCTGCCATACTCCATCAGCAAGTACATCCATATAATCATCAGAAAGATATATGTCAATAGCATTATCCCTATCTGCTCTACGAATATTATCTACAAACTTTAAGCCCAAAACTTGTTCAGACTGTCTTAGCCACCAGATATCTGCTTTGTTTCCAGCAAGCCTTGTGCAGTGAATTCTTGATTGCTGGCCAGCACCGATACCAATTGCCTGACCATCCTTAACATAGCATACAGAATTTGATTGTGTATATTTTAATGTAATTAAAGATATAATCAAATCACACTTTTTATCATCTGGAATATCCTTATTTTCTGTAACAATATTTTTAAGCAGTGTGTTATCAATTACTAAATCATTTCTACCTTGTTCAAATGTTATTCCAAAAACTTGCTTGTGCTCAATTGCGTTTGGAACATAATTTTCATCTATTTTTATAATATTATATGTTCCCTTTCTTTTGGATTTGAGTATCTCCAATGCCTCATATGTATAGCCAGGAGCAATAATTCCGTCAGATACCTCACGCTGAATAATTTTTGCAGTTGAGGCATCACAAATATCAGACAATGCGATAAAGTCACCATACGATGACATTCTATCCGCACCTCTAGCCCTAGCATATGCACAAGCCAATGGTGATAGCTCACCTAAATCATCAACAAAATAAACTTTTTTTAATGTATCGGTTAATGGCACACCAATTGCAGCACCTGCAGGTGAAACATGCTTAAAAGATGTCGCTGCACACATACCAGTTGAGGCCTTAAGCTCTTTTACAAGTTGCCAGCCATTAAACGCATCAAGTAAATTTATATATCCTGGATTACCATTTAATACTTCTATCGGTAATTCACCATCTTCAATAAATATTCTGGATGGTTTCTGGTTAGGATTACATCCGTATTTTAATTTTAATTCATTTGACATATGTTACTCCTTGTTCCGACTAATATTTATACTTTTTAAATTACATTTAAATTAATAAAGGAATATATTCATGTATTTATTTATTTTTATTAATAATTCTACTTGCTACTTCATTTGATTTTAAATCAATGTATCTGACAAAAAGAGATACCTTGTTTTCTTCATTTAAGCTATCCCAAAGTAAATTTGCAAACTCATCTATATCATCAGGTATAGAGATAAGCTTTGGCTCACCCTCAAAGCTTGGCAAAGGGTCACCGTCACATTTATAGGTATGAATAAAATGTCCCTCGCCATTTATAGGATTATTATAGGCAAAATTAAAACGCTGACATGATTGACTATTTCCATTTGCAGTTTTTAAAATTGAAATTGCATAATTAATATCATTATCCTCAAGCTTCACTATTCCAGAAATTCTTGGAGTAAAATTAGGCGCATCTGGCTCAAACTCCCTTGTTCTGAGAGCTTGCTCAAATGTAAACTGCTTATTCATTAATTCATATATCGTATCGGTCTGGTCACCATTTGTAACAATAACCTTATTACCTAATACCTTAACAGGCGAATATATTATTAGACTTGGATCAACCATTTTAGATGGATCAAATGCTTCTGTTCTGATGCCATCTCCATCCTCAACAAAAATTCTATTACGGCTGTTTTCGCTTCTTCCCATGATAAAATACGCAATAACAGCCTTACCTCCATTTTTAGATTTGCCTATAATAATTCCTCTACCCGGATAGGAATTACTTTTAAGTTCTTTTTTTATTGAAATCATTTCCATTTATTATCCTCCGTATTAAACAGGAACTTATTCCTCTATTATAAATGCCTTGTTATCTATAACTTCAATCTTTTCCTGGCAGAATAAGGAAATCGATTTAGGTAATATATTCCATTCCGCTTCTTCCATTACGCGCTTTTGTAAAATCTCAGGAGTATCTCCTCTCTTAACCTCAACAGCCTTTTGCATAATAATTGCACCACCATCAGGTATCTCATTTACAAAATGAACAGTTGCACCTGTTAATTTTACCCCCGATTCAAGTACTGCCTTATGAACATTAAGTCCATAATAACCTTTACCACAAAATGATGGTATTAAGGATGGATGAACATTGATTATCTTGTTAGGATAGGCTTTTATTACTAATGCATCAAGTATTGTCATGAAACCAGCAAGAACTACGACATCGGCATATTCTTCATATAAAGCCTCGTGAATGGCTTTACTATAAGAAATATTATCCTTATAATCCTTAGTCTGTATAACCCTGGTTGGAATACCGTTATTTATCGCCCTTGTTAGTGCATATGCATTTGATTTAGAGGATATTACGCATGAAATTTTTCCGTTTATAATCTCTCCCCTGTTTTGAGCATCTATCAATGCTTGCAGATTTGTCCCTCCACCTGATACAAGTACCACTATATTTTTCATGACAACCGCTCCTTTAATGCCTACAAATTGTATGTTTCACATAGTCTGAGAAATATAATTAGACTAACACATTATTACTCCCTCATCACTATTTACAAGTTCTCCGATTACATATGCCTCTTCTCCACTTGCTTTCAAGGAGGCAAGTGTCTTATCTACATCATTTTTATCTACTGAAACAATCATTCCAACACCCATATTAAATGTGTTAAACATATCTCTTTCTGGAATATGACCTGTTCTTGCAATTAATTCAAATATAGGTAATATCTGTACGGAACCTTTTTCTATCTTTGCTGATATACCATCTGGCAATGAACGCGGAATATTCTCATAAAATCCACCACCAGTTACGTGGGTTATTGATTTTACCTTAACTTCCTCTATTAGGTTTAAAATTGACTTTACATATATCTTTGTAGGAGTCATCAGACACTCACCTAGTGTGCAGGTAAGGTCAGAAAAATATCTAGCTAGTGTTTGTCCGTTTACTGTAAATACCTTTCTTATTAATGAAAAGCCATTTGAATGAACACCACTTGATTTTAATGCAATCAGAACATCTCCAGCCTTTTGCTCATTCGGTTGTATTATTTTATCCTTGTCAACAATACCAACTGCAAATCCAGCTAAATCGTATTCGTCAATAGGATAAAATCCCGGCATCTCAGCTGTTTCTCCACCAATTAATGCACAGCCTGCCTGCACACAGCCCTCTGATATTCCCGAAACAATCTCAGCAATTTTTTCAGGATAATTTTTGCCTGTAGCAATATAATCAAGGAAAAACAACGGCTTTGCTCCACAGCAAATAATGTCATTTACACACATTGCAACACAGTCTATTCCAACTGTATCATGTTTATCAACCATAAATGCAATCTTTAGCTTTGTTCCTACACCATCAGTTCCAGCAACCATAACAGGTTTGTTTATACCTGTCATGTCCAATTCAAAAAGTCCACCAAATCCACCGATGTCTGTATTTGCACCCTTTATCATTGTCCTTGCAATATGTGATTTCATCAATTCTACCGCCTTGTAACCGGCAGTAACATCAACTCCTGCTGCTTTATAGCTTTCCGAATAGCTTTTCATTTAAATTCCTCCATAAATTCAATGCTTATTTTGTAAATATTATTATTGTCCAATCCTCTTTTCAAACTTATCCTTTGGCATCTCTTTTGGCACTTCTATAGGATATTTGCCAGTAAAGCAACCTGTACAGAATGAACAGTCTGCCTCCTTAGCTATATTTAATACACCTTCTATACTTAAATACCCAAGTGAATCAACACCTATATGTTTTGCTATATCACTTATTTCCATTTTACATGCTATCAACTTATCCTTACTATCAATATCTGTTCCGAAATAGCATGGGTTGGTAAATGGAGGACTCGATATTCTCATGTGAACCTCTTTAGCACCAGCCTCCCTAAGTAAATTTACAATTCTTGCACTGGTAGTACCTCTTACAATACTATCATCAATAAGTACAACTTTTTTACCCTTTACTACTTCCTTAACTACATTCAGCTTGATTCTTACTGCATCAGTACGCTGTGCTTGTGTAGGCTGTATAAATGTTCTTCCAACATATCTGTTTTTAATAAATCCTACCCCATATGGAATTCCAGATGCATTAGCAAAGCCTAATGCAGCATCAAGTCCACTATCAGGAACGCCAATAACAACATCAGCATCTACTGGATGTTCCTCCCACAAATACTTGCCTGCCCTTAATCTGGCTGTTTGAACAGTAACACCTTCCATAACAGAGTCAGGTCTTGCAAAGTAAACAAATTCAAAAACACATAAAGAAGGTTTTTTTCCACAATGTGTTTTTATCGAACGAATTCCTTCTTCATTTACTACTACAATTTCTCCCGGTAGTATGTCTCTTTCAAATTCAGCACCAACACTATCCAACGCACATGATTCAGATGCAAACACAATAGAGCCATCACTGCATTTTCCCATGCATAGAGGCTTGAAACCATGTGGATCCCTTGCTGCAATAAGTTTTTGAGGCGACATGATAATTAATGAATAAGCACCTTTGATTTTATACAAAGCCTGTTCAACAGCCTTCTCTATTGAAGGTTGAATAAGCCTTTGCTCAGTAATTACATATGAAATTACCTCAGTATCATTTGTGTTGTGGAATATACCACCCTTTAACTCATATTCTTCTCTTAATTGTCTTGCATTAATTAAATTTCCATTATGTGCAATCGACATAGGCCCTTTAATATGCCTAACAACTAATGGTTGAGCATTTGAACGGTTAGGCTTTCCTGTTGTTGAATAGCGTACATGACCTATTGAAATATTTCCATCGCCTAGTCTGTCAATATGAGTTTTATCAAATACCTCAGGCACTAATCCCAAATCCTTATGATATGAAAAAACACCCTTGTCATTAACAACAATTCCGCAGCTTTCCTGACCTCTGTGTTGAAGAGCATAAAGTGCCCTATATGTTCGTAATGTTACATCGGAGTTATTAATTTTACTATAAATTCCAAAAACTCCACATTCTTCATTAATCTTATTCAAAATTTTGGCCTCACTTTAATTTAAGATTCTTTAATTAAAATTAAATTATTCGCCTAAAAGTCTTTTCATAATTTCCTTATATGCATCTTCTTCTCCACCAAGATCACGTCTGAACCTATCCTTATCTAGCTTCTCACCTGTTGTACTATCCCAGAAACGACATGTATCAGGAGAAATTTCGTCTGCAAGAACGATTGTTCCATCACTTGTTTTGCCAAATTCAAGCTTAAAATCAATTAGTTCAATATTTAAATCTTTGAGATATGCTGAAAGTAAATCATTTACCTTTAAAGAATAATCTGAAATTAGTTCCAATTCCTCTTTTGTGCACCACTCCATTGCCAAGATATGATATTCATTCACCATTGGGTCACCTAAAGCATCATCCTTATAGCAAAATTCCAATACAGTTTTACCAAGCTTTGTTCCTTCAGGCAAGCCTATTCTTTTTGACAATGAACCAGCTGCAATATTTCTAACTATAACTTCAAGAGGTACTATTGTAACCTTCTTAACAATTGTTTCTCTATCAGAAATTTCTTCAACAAAATGTGTTGGAATTCCTTCCTTTTCAAGCATCTTCATAAGATGATTTGTTACCCTATTATTTATAATTCCTTTATTGTTAATGGTACCCTTTTTTTCGCCATTAAAAGCAGTAGCGTCATCCTTGTAGTCAACTATAACATAATCTGGGTTATTAGTAGCATATACCTTTTTAGCCTTTCCCTCATACAACTGTTCCACCTTTTGTAAATCCATAATTTTTACTCCTCCGAATTAAAATAAAATTTATTTATCAAACCTATAAGGTTATCCTGCTTAAAAATCCTGCTCCTGAAGCTTTTTATCCTTAGCAATAACTTCTTCAGCCATTGCCTCCTTCATTTTTACAAGCTTATTTGCAAGATTACCATCTGATATTGCAAGCATCTGTACAGCTAAAATAGCTGCATTAGCTGCTCCATCAATTGCTACTGTCGCAACAGGTATACCCTTTGGCATCTGAACAGTAGAAAGCAATGCGTCCAGACCATCAAGTATCGATGATTTAATTGGAAGACCTATTACAGGGAGTATTGTATGTGCTGCAAGAACACCACCTAAATGAGCCGCTTTACCTGCCGCTGCAATTATTACTCCAAACCCATTTGCAACTGCATTTCTAGAAAAGTCTGAAGCTTGTTCAGGAGTGCGGTGAGCAGACATTACATGAACCTCATATGGAACTTCAAACTTCTTCAATTCTATAATAGCTTCCTTTACAACACCTAAATCACTGTCGCTACCCATAATAATTGCTACCTTTTTCATAAATGACCCTCTTTCATTTTAAAATATTCACTTAGCAATTTCCTTTTTGTCAATACTCTTAATTGTTAACTTTCCATTTCTGTCCTTTATTATACAAATACTGATTGTATAATCTAACTTATTTTGAAAATTCTCCTCAAAGTCTAGATTAGACTTAGGTATGCACTGAAAATCTACATTTAATCTGTAATTTGTGCGAGAATATATGTCCTCACATATGTCAAATGCAACATTATAGAGCCTTAAAAACTCATAATCCTTCATGGAGGCGTTTTGAATAATATTTGAATTGTTTATATCTAGATTTTCATAATTAAATTTAAACAACTGCTCAAAAACTACTAATGATATATTAAATATCTCCTGCATCAGTTTGTAATTAGAATTAATTTTATATTTATCACCATAAACCGAGAGCTTAAAGGGTTTGTCCATTATACTGCCTGAAACATCCATCTTTATTAAATCAAGCTTTCCCTCTTTTATACGACCCATATACCGAATTGAATCCTTATACAAAAATATAAAATTATTGTTTACAACACACCTGTCCCATTCTTCATTAATATAGGGTAGAAAGTCTCCATTAAACACTACAATATTATTATTTTCATATAAATAACCGATAATTACATCTTTGTTAACTTCCTCAAACTCACTATATATACATGGAATAAGTATATTATCCTGATTATCTATAACTCCTGAATAATAATTGTTATCGATATTTTTGGATACTATCATTTTACCTGAACTTGTAAAGATAATATCATTCCAAATAGGCTCAATTATTACCCTTTCATTATTATCAATAACTCCATACAAATTTTCGCTGCTCTTAAACACTGTATAATTGTTATAGGTTATATTTGTAACCGATTGTATATCTGGTGTTGCGATTACATTTAAACCTTTATAGTTTCCAGGAAAGCTGAATCTTGTCACTGCAATAGCAAGTCCAATTGAAATAATAAAGAGAATAGATATTATAAGTCTTGTTTTGCTATTCAAAATATCTACACCCCTTATGATTTAATTTAATCAAACTGCATTTTTATAAATTGATACTTTTTTGGAATCTGCTCCTATTGTCTTTACAAACAGCTTATTCTTTTGAAGTGCAAGAAAAACAGGAACTCCCAACAGGGTTACAACAACAAATTCCCCACATGCAACCGACAAAGCAGAGCCCCATAAAGGCAAATCATAGAAAATATTAAGCTCTAATCCAACTATTATTCCATTTAAAATTGTTGGAAATATTGACGCAAGCCATAGCTTATTGCATTTGTAAATCAGTATAGCAGATATTAATGTTGCTAATGTTCCAAAAGGCACATCAATTATTGCAAATGGACTAAATAAATTTGCTATTGCACATCCAAGTGTAAGCGATATACAGTAATCAAGCTTATAAAAGCATAATAGCATTAATAATTCTGAAAAACGAAATTGTATCACTCCATAAGAAAGTGGCTCTATTGCGACGGTAAGCACTACATAAATCGCTGCAACCACAGCTATTTTTACTAATCTATCAGCTGATAATTTTTTCATATAATCATCCCCTGTTTTTTATTTTGGCTGGTTATCAAGGAACAGCCATATTAAAAATTTATTTTATATGTTTAATTTATTACTTGATTCCTTCTTCTGTTTCTCTTACTAGATAAATTGGTCTTTTTTTGGATTCAAGATAGGTTTTTGATAGGTATTGTCCTAAAATACCTGTACAAGCCAATTGTAATCCGCCAAGCAATAATATTAAACTTACAATTGTTGGAAATTCTAAATCATTACCTGCAACAGCTGACATAATTAAAGATATAACAAATATTAAAACAGCTAGTGTGCATGATAATACACCTAAAAACATAGAAATTGCCAATGGGAAGGTGGAAAATGCACAAATTCCATCTATGGAATACAAAAATAATTTCCAGAATGACCATGCCGTTGTTCCTGCTGCACGCTCTACATTTTCATATTCTATATATTTTACCTTATATCCTACCCAACTGAAAATTCCTTTAGAAAATCTGTTGTATTCCTTCAGTTCAAGTATTGAATTTACCATCTGTCTTGTCATAAAGCGAAAGTCCTGTGCTCCATCAACTATTTCAGTCTGGGATATTTTATTCATAATCTTATAAAACATCCTTGCAAACCATGAACGAACAGGTGATTCACCTTTTCTGCTAACCCTTCTTGTTGTAGCACAATCATATTCTCCACTTTTTACATATTCATACATTTGTGGTATAAAATCAGGTGGATGCTGTAAATCTGCATCTAATACAACAACATAATCACCTTTCGAATTTTCCAATCCCGCAAACATAGCTGATTCCTTGCCAAAGTTTCTTGAAAAAGAAATAAATCTCACTCTTTTATCAAGCTTAGAAAGTTCTCTTAGCTTCAGCAAGGTTTTATCCTTAGAACCATCATCAATAAATAAAAGCTCAAATTCCAAATTATTATATGTCTTTTTCATGTTTGACATAATTTCGCACATTTTTTCATAAAAAAGAGGGAGTACTTCTTCTTCATTATAGCATGGAACAACTGCACTTATTAACATTCCATTTATTCCTCCTTAACCACACTAATACTATTTTATATTACTACATATTTTTTTTTTTTGCAAGAGTATTTTATCTTAATTTATAAAAATAATTTAAATAATAAACCATATAATATTTACAAGAATGGTACTGCATAATAGTATAAGCTTGATTATGTTGACAATTACGCGTTTTAAATATATAATTATTAGTAAATTTTAATGAAAATTCTATTATACTGTTTTTTATTAATCATTCTGTTATATATTTAGTTATTATATTATTTAAAGGAATTAAATATGAAAATAGAAAATATCAATAATAAAAAAAGCTTTTGCTTTGCTATGTGTGCCTTTTCAGGTACCTTACTTGCAATAAGCTATATGTTTGAATCATTGTTCTGGCTTGTTTTCTTCGGAGCAATTCCTCTTTTACTTGTATTTTTAAAAAACAATACCCTCAATAAGCGTAGGATTATTTTATATATGCTAACATTTTCGTTATCATTTTACGGAATCACCTTGTACTGGATGTATCTATTATCACCATATATAAACCAGAGCAAAGTAAAATCAATATTAATACTCACGCTTTCCATTATTTTTATCGGTTTGGTAATAGCCCTTTATTGGATTATAGCCTGTGCTTTTTACCATAAAATTAAACGCAATGATGCCCTTGATATCATAATTTTTTCACTGCTTTATATATTTGGAGAATGGTTACAGGGAATATTTTATCCGCTTGCTTTTCCTTGGGCACGATTAGCCAATATTGTATCTCCACTAACCTATTTTATTCAATCGGCAAGCCTTTTCGGCTCATTATTTATTTCATTTTTAATTCTTCTAATTAACGGATTTATTGCATACTCCATTTTAAATGTAAAAACACCTAATAAATGTTATACCTATCTTGCTGTTTCAATAGCTGTTTTCATTATTAATATGGGGTATGGAATTTTGCGATTTAAAAATATCGAAGAGGAAAATAAAAATTATAATGCAACCATAATACAGGGGAACTTTGCTGGGCTTGAAAAATGGGCAGTTTCAAGTGATGAGGTTTTTAATTTATATATTGATACGACAAAAAAATCAATAACTGATAAAACAGATGTCGTTTTATTTCCCGAAACTGCTATTCCATTTGATATATTTCAGCATGATGAAAAATTTAATATTATTTTAAATCTAGTTCAAGAATATGATATTACCTTAATTTTCGGCTATATTCATTACAAAGATGATATAAAATATAACTCAATGATTGCAATAAAACCTAATGGAGAAGTATCCGATATATATTCCAAACAATTACTAGTACCTATGGGTGAAATGATTCCTTTTGAGTTCATACTCTCAAAATTTATTCCTGGCACTTTTTTAGAATCCACTCCTTATACTCAAGGAACAGAATGTATGGTCTTACAAACAGATTTTGCAAAATTCGGCGGCGTAATTTGCTTTGAATCAATATTTCCTACAATATCAAGAAAAACTGTTAAGCTAGACGCTGATGTTATAGCTATTCTCAGCAACGATTCCTGGTTCGGCAGAACACCTGCTTTATACCAACACCACTCACATGCTATCCTAAGAGCTGTCGAAAATAAACGCTATGTGTTAAGATGCAGCAACTCCGCAATATCATCGGTTATTTCTCCTTATGGAAAAGTAGAAAAGGTCGCTCCTAAATACGAATTAAGTGTTCTTAATGCATCATTTAACACAAGCAACGACAGAACCCTATATTCATATATAGGTGACATAATAGTCATGCCTGCCGCTGCTTTATTTATTTTAGGTATTGTAAAAAAGAAAAAGAAATAACTTAGCTAAAGACAGCTTTTATGCTTTCATCAAGCATTGTGTAAAGATGAGGGAAAGCATTCATTACAGTAAATGCTAAAAGTACAATAGCAGTAATAATTGTTAATGGGGCAGTAAGATATGTTACTGCCTTTTCCATGCCTGATAACTGTGGGCATATGTTTTCCAGCTTAAAAACTTCCCTGTTCTTCATAATTTCAATTATAAACAAAATAACACCTATAATAGTTATTACTATAGTGAATAACGACATTATTCCTATTCCAATAAACAGGGATATATTATTAAAAACATATTCTGTTACCTTATTATTATCTGTGCTTTCAAGTATTGTAAGGTCCATTCTGGATAAAAACATTGATTGAATGGCACCAATTAAATTTAATGAAAAATGTATTATCATTGATGTTATTATTGATTTTGTTTTTATAACTAAAAAGCATGCTAAAACTCCCATTACTGATGCATAAAAGATTTGCTGATAATTTTGATGATACAAACCAAACGTGCATCCTATCATTATCGCTGCAAACCATTGTCCATATTTAATAGTATGGGATAAAAGCGTTCCTCTGAATAATAGTTCTTCAAAAATCGGTGCTAAAACTGCTATTGTAACAAACATTATAATCCTATCAAAAAGTGTATCTTCAGCAATTAAACTAACTGCATTTAAAGTTTTGCCTGTTATCACTTGAATGATTAAAAAAATTATCGTAAAAATATAATTTGTTGCGTAAGATAACCCCATTGTTATGATTGTCCATTTGGCAATAAACCCCTTCGAAGCCTGAGGTTTATGAAAATATGTTTTAGCCTTATGTTTATGATTTTTATTTCCTATTACTAAAACTATTGGAACAGCTACTGCAAATTGAACAATAAAAACCAGCATTTTTTTTATTGACGCAATTGTTGTTTCTGAAAACTTTCCATCAATTAATTTTATTATTGATGGCATAATTAGGTATGCAAAAATCATTACAATTGCTGTTAATATTAATAAAAGAGCTGAATTCCTGTTTGAACATTTTTTTAGACCTTTTTTTAATTCCTCATTAGACAACTCCTCAGCAATCACATCATATCCATTCATAATCAATAACCTCTCCTAATTCTAAATTTTACATTTAATCGTACTTCCACTTACACCCTTTAAAACAATAATTTTCTTTTCAATTTTTTCTTTCAAACTTTCTACATGGGATATTACTCCAACTAATCTGTTCCCCTCTGTTAGAGTATTTAAGGTTGTTATTGCAGATTCAAGAGATTCACTATCCAATGCCCCAAATCCTTCATCTATGAACATTGTATCAACTTCTATTCCTCCCGCAAAGCTTTGTATTACATCGGATAATCCCAATGCAAGTGACAATGATGCCTTAAAAGCTTCTCCACCTGAAAGTGACTTTGCAGAGCGTATTTTACCCGTATAATAGTCCATTATATCAATTTCCAAGCCTGCATTTATTCTATTATCACTTGCCTCCTCTTTTCTTAAGAGCTCATATCTCCCATCTGTCATAGACTTTAATCTTTTGTTAGCCTCATGAAGAATCCTTTCAAAGTAAAATGCTTGAATATAATGCTCAAAAGCTAACTTTTGTTTACCAGCTAATTCACCATTTGCAGTTTTTGATAACTCATCCACAAGCATAAACTTATTACGCTTATCATTCTGACTTTTCATCTCAGCACTAACCTGTGAATAAATCATGCTATTATTACTTATTTTGCTTGACAAGCTTTGTATTACTTCATCATACAGTGTCTTTTCTTGAATTAATTCTTCTTTTTTATTAAGTATATCCTGTAAATTTACAATTTCTAAATCCTTAGTTTCATTCTCTAACTGAGCAATTCTTTCATTAATAATTCTCATTGTGTTTTCATAATTATTTATTTCTTCATTCATTGAATGAAGCTCTTCATCAGATATTAAATAGTTATGATAATCTTTTTCATCCTCAAAACCACATTCTCTAAGTTTTTGTATAAAATCCTGTTGAGCTTTAGTATAGGATTTCTCTAATTCAATTAATTTTTGTTTGTTATTTGCAAGAACAGCTTTCAGGCTTTCAGTTTCCACATTGCAGTCATTATACTCCTTACTAGCCACTTCAAATTCAGATTTTAATCGGATATATTCTTTCTTATATTCTTCAATTTTCTTAATCGCCTCTTCTTTTGAACTATATTTTAATTGTCCTCTTATTAATTTTAATCTTTCATCAAGCTTGCTAATCTCAATTTCTACTTGATTCAGTTTAGCTTTTTCACTGTTAATACTTAAACATATCTCATCGATTTTTTCTGTTATTTTCTGCAACTTCTCTTTACTTCTTCTTTTGTTTTCCCTAGAATTTAAAAGGCTTTCATATTCAGTTTTAAGTTCTTTCCACTCATTAAAATATTTTTCTGACTGCTCATTTAAGAAATATTTAATATCTAACGAATCAGTTTCTATATTAAAAATTTCCTTAATTTGTGAGTTAAGCCTTTCAGTATTTAAATCATATCTGGTTTTTAATTCACCACATTTATGACTCAGATTATCTACAGCCTTATGTAATTCTAATGTTTTTTCCTTAAGTTTTTTCAGCTCTGCTTCAGTTATTAATGTTTCTGACAGCTTGGCTTTACATGGGTGTGTGGTTGAACCGCATACAGGGCATTGTTCATTATATTTTAAATTGCTTGCCATAATTCCTGCTTGTGCACGCATAAATTCAGCATCCGCATTATTACATTCTTCGTTTTTTATCTTATATTGCCTCTCCAATTCCAGAAACTGATTTTGTACCTTTTCTAATGATTTTTTATCCTCTAAAATATCATTATACTCATCAAGCATTTGTTTAATCTTATTTAAACTTTGTTTTACTTCGTTAAGCCTTTTAGCGCATATAAGAAATCGTTCATCCACATCCTCCAGCTTTTTTAATTCATCTGAAAGACTATTTTTATTCTTTTCAAGCTCATATTTTTCATTTTCATTATTACATAATAAAGCCAAAATTTCTTTTTTCTTAATCTGCAACTCCCCGAGCTCTCTATTAAGTTCATTTACATCATCATATAAATTAATCTGGCTTTCTACTTCTTTTATACATACATTTATTTTTTCAGCCAAAGGTAAATTTTCCTCTAACTGTTTCATCTTAACCATTAATTCTATTATTTTTTTCTCTGATTTTGAAATTTTTTCTTCAGTAATTTCAATAAAAGCTATAAGCCCATTTCTCTCTTTCTTCTCTCGAATATATTTATCTTCAAAAGGTTTGACAGTATTGACTGCTCTTTGTGAAAGGGTATACTGCTCTTTCTTATTCCTTATTTCATCTTCCCTTCCAAGCATCTGTTTTCTATCTGATATAAGATTATTACGCTTATCAAGCTTATCATTATTAACCTTTGCAAGCTCATATTCAACCGATATTTTAGATATTTCATCTACGATTTTATTTAACTTATCTCTAAAAGTTTTAACCTTATTTTTATCGTCAATTAGTATTTTCTCCAATAAAGCAATGATTTCATTAGCACTATGAACTGAAGGGGATTTCCTCCATTCCTTTATAGGTTGAAAAAAATCATTGTTTTCATCAAAACTTATATCAAATAAATATCTTATTATTGTGTTGTCACTTTCCTCACATTCCCTTTTCAAACTTGATGCCATTTCTTTAAGATTCTTTTGCATATCTGCATATTTCTGAGTATTAAATACTTTTCTAAGAATAGCACCTCTTTCATTTCCATTAGCTAAAATTAAATTCAAAAACTCACCCTGTGCTATCATTGCCAGCTGCTTAAACTGTTTCCAATCTATGCACAAGAGCTCCTCGATACAATTTGTTACATTTTTAATACCAGTTTCAATTCTGCCATCAGGGTATGTAAGCACTGCATCAGCAGATTGAAAAGTCATTCCAGTTCCACTCTTCTTAGGTCTTAAATATTGTGGATTTCGTTTTACAATGTATTTTTTCCCTTTATGCAAAAACTCTAAATAAACATATGTTTCACTTTCAGGTGATGTAAAATCACTTCTTACCATATCTACCGTTCTTGTTATCCCACTTGTATTTCCGTATAAAGCAAATGAAATCGCATCAAATATGGTAGTCTTACCAGCACCTGTATTTCCGGTTATAAGAAATAACCCTTGTGAATCAAATTGATAAAAAGGTATTTCTACTTCATCGGCAAATGGACCAAATGCACTCATTTTCAAAATTAAGGGTTTCATTACTCTTCTCCTATTTTAATCTTAACATACATTATTATACACTTTAATTTTAACTTTGTCGAGTATTTAGAAGATTTTAACTACAAGCTTTTAAAATATAATACAAAAGCCCCTCTTGAATCAACAAGAAGGGTATCTCAATGTCTTAAGTTGCTACCTATTCATATTACATATACCAACAATAGTTATATTGTCCTTACTTCCTTTATGAAGTGCAGTATCCACTAGTTTTGATAGCCTTTTACTTAAATTCAACGGAAGTGAAAGTACTTCTTCTATGTCCGAATTGGATACATAATCAGTTAATCCATCTGTACATAAAATAAAGAGGTCACCATATTCAATCTCAAAATCTAAGCATTGTATATCAATCTTGGGCTCAGAAGTGTTATTGCCCATAACAGGAAATATTATATTTTTATGGGTATGTGTTCTTCTTTCCTCGGCAGAAATTGCACCTTCATCATATAGCATTTGAACCAGTGACTGGTCCTTTGAAAGCTGATGTAACGATGAATTTTTATATATGTATAGCCTTGAATCGCCAACATTTATCGTGTGTATTTTATTTTTTTCATCTACAACTAATGCACATAAGGTAGCTTGCATATTTGCAAAATCACTTTTATTAACACCGTATCTTTTTAATCGCTCATGTATTTTCAATATTCTGTTTTGTAAATTCGTCTTAGGCGATATTTTTATATTACGCAAAAATTTCATACATAATCTAGAGGCCACTTCTCCAGATAACTCACTCGATACGCCATCAGATACGGCTGCAATAAAAGGTGCAGTCATATTAGCTTCAACTATACCATCAGTACCTACAATTTTATTAATCAAAAAAGCATCTTCATTGTGCGGCATAATGCCTTTAGTTGTAATACCACAGCAAAAGTACATCCATGTATCTCACTTTTCTCAAAAATAATAAAATAATTATACAATATACATAAAAAAAAATCAATAGAAAAATAAAAAATAACCAAACCTGCAGGAGTACTTTTAATAAAACTATTTACTAATATAAACCATTTTAAATATATAAAATCTATAATAAATTTATTTATAGAAAATATTGTATATTGAACAAGCACCCCTTCATACATTTACAATGAAAGGGTTGATTACAATGTTATTGAATATTATAAGTGCTGCTTTAAATAATTTATTTTTCTTTGCTTTGCATGTAGACAATTATAGCGTTTTCCCCAAACCTTTATCAAAAAGAGAAGAGGCAGAATGCTTTGAGCGTATGTCAAAGGGGGACAAAGAGGCTCGTTGCAAACTCATAGAGCATAACCTACGCCTTGTCGCCCATATAATAAAAAAATATTACTCCAGTATTAAAGACCAAGATGAACTTATATCTATTGGTACGGTTGGACTAATAAAAGCTGTTTCTACCTTTGATTCCACTAAAGGCAATCGTTTTGCAACCTATGCAAGTAAATGTATTGAAAATGAAATACTTATGCATTTTCGTTCTCAGAAAAAATGTTCAGGCGATCTATATATGGATGAACCCATTGATACCGATAAGGACGGTAATCAGCTAACATTAATGGATATTGTTGCTGATGATAGAAATATAATTGAACAAATTGATTTAATGATTGGTTCTCAACAACTTTATAAATTTATTGATAAATGCCTGGATAAAAGAGAACTTGATATAATAATTAATCGCTATGGATTATTTGGTCATATACCTCTTACACAAAAGGATGTCGCCTTAAAATTAAATATTTCTCGTTCATATGTTTCAAGAATTGAAAAAAAAGCCCTTGAAAAACTGAAAAAATGCTTATATCCCGATTTTGAGTAAACAGTATAAAAGTCACATAGAAAGCAAACCTTCTATGTGACTTGTTTTTTACATTATGTTCCATGTGAAACAATATAAACACTTAGTCCGTTGAATTGTCGCGTTCTCTGATTTCAACTCTACGAATTTTCCCGCTTATTGTTTTAGGCAATTCATCAACAAATTCGACAATTCTAGGATATTTATAAGGAGCTGTTTGACGCTTTACATGTTCCTGTAACTCTTTTACTAATACTTCAGATGCCTTGTCCTTATAATCCTTAGTAAGTACAATTGTCGCTTTAACAACTTGACCTCTAATAGGGTCCTTTGCACCAGTAACCGCAACCTCTAAAACTGCTGGATGCTCCATCAATACGCTTTCGATTTCAAATGGTCCAATTCTATATCCGGATGCCTTTATAACATCATCTGTTCGTCCTACATACCAGAAGTATCCATCCTCATCTCTCCATGCTGTATCACCAGTATGATACAAGCCATCATGCCATGCTTTATTTGTTGTTTCTGGACTATTGTAATATCCCTTAAAGAGTCCATAATTCTTTTTACCCTCAGTGCGGAATACAATTTCACCAGTTTCTCCATCAGGAACAACATTTCCATTTTCATCAACAATTGCAATATCATATAAAGGCACGGGCTTACCCATAGAACCTGGCTTAGGTTCTGAACCTACAAGGTTTGCAACAGCAATAACTGTTTCTGTCTGTCCAAAGCCCTCCATAAGCTTTAATCCTGTATATTCATAAAATTTATTGAATACCTCAGGATTTAACGCCTCACCTGCAACAGTTGCATACTCCAATGAGCTTAAATCATAACCCTCCATACCCTCTTTTATAAAAAATCTATACATAGTAGGAGGACAGCAAAGTGAAGTAATTTTATATTTCTCAATTAGGCTTAATATTTCTGCTGGAACAAACCTATCAAAATAATAAACAAATACTGTCGCACCCATGATAAATTGCCCGTACATTTTACCCCACATAGCCTTTCCCCAGCCTGTTTCGGATATTGTTAAGTGAAGGCTTTTATCATGCAAATTATGCCAATGCTTTGCAGTAGCAATGTGTGCTGCAGCATAGTCATGAGTATGAATTACCATTTTAGGATAACCAGTGGTTCCTGAGGAAAAGAATGCAAGCATTTTATCCTCAAGCTTAGTTTCAATTCTATCTAAAGTCTCAGGATATTTTTCTATTTCCTCATCAAAGCTTACCCAACCATCACGATTTCCTTTAACGATGAACTTCTTCTTAATGCCATCATATTCTTCCATAGCAGCCTCAGCATGTTTAGGAACATCTCCATCAGAAGTAGCTATTAAGTAGCTTACATTACCTGAATTAAAGCGATACACATAGTCTTTTTTTGTAAGCTGATTTGTCGCAGGTATCATTATAGCTCCTATTTTACATAAAGCTATTGTTACAAACCAGAACTGGTAATGTCTTTTCAATACGCACATTACCATATCTCCTTTTCTGACACCATTTGCAAGGAGCATATTTGCAGTCTGATTACTTTTTTTCATCAAATCTGAAAATGTAAATCTTCTCTCTTCTCCACTTGGATTACACCATAGTAAAGCTAATTTGTCTGGTTCTTCCTTAGCTATGGCATCTATAACATCATATCCAAAATTAAAGTTATCATCAAGTGTAAGTTCAAAGCTTTTCAATAAGCCATTTTCATCATATTGCTCTTTACAAAAATTTTCATTAAAACTTTTTACGAAATTGTGATCCATTTTTACTTTTCCTTTCACACCGCTAAATTTATTTCTTTATTAAAACAGCTAAAAACTTACAGCTTTCGCCATTAATTGCTATCATTCCATGAGGAGTTGCTGAGTCATAATAAACAGAATCTCCCGCATTTAAGATTTCAGTTTTACCATCAATCACGAATTTTAATGTCCCCTCAAGCACATAGTCAAACTCCTGACCCTCATGTGATGATAATAATATAGGTTTATTCTCCGCTTCACTATCATATGGAGCATTTACTAAAAGAGGCTCAATGGACTTATTCTTAAACATATAAGCTAAATGTTGATATTCGAAGCTCTCTCGTCTTTCTATTGGTAATCCCTTATACTTTCTGACAATTGCATATTTTTGTAGCTTAGGATTATCCCCAGTAAGAATTTCAATTAAATCAACTCCATAAAGCTCTGAACATTTATAAATAAATGTTATTGAAATATCTTTTCCTCCTGATTCTATAAGCTCAAGCTCGTCCTTAGTTATGCCTAATTTTTCGCAAACATATTCTACGGAATAATCCATCATTTCTCTTAATCCCTTGAGTCTTTCAGCAACTCCTTTAACATCATAATGCATAAATCATAACTCCTTTTTTATAATTTCCAATATTTCTATTGGATCATTAACTATATAATCAGCACCCGCTTTTTCAAGCTCTTCTCTTGTCCTGAATCCCCAAAGACAACCAATAGACCTTATTTCGGCATTTTTAGCTGTAAGAATATCGATATTAGTGTCTCCAACCATGAAGGATTTTTCTTTGCCAACACCAATTTTATCTATTATTGTGTTTAAAATTTCAGGAGAAGGCTTCTTATTGATATCATTTTTACTACCTAAAACATAATCAAATAAATTATCTCCGAAAATATCAGAAACTATTTTAACAGTGAACTCATGAGTTTTATTTGATGCAACAGCTAGCCTCACTCCTGCACCCTTAAGCGTATCAAGCAATAGCCTTATACCTACATATTCTTTAGTTTTCGCTAGATAATTCTTCTCATAATACTCTTTAAAAAGCTGCTGTAATTTATCTATATTTTCTTCTGTTTTTTCATTTTCAGGTAATGCCCTTTGACAAAGCTCCTTTACACCATCACCTACAAAATAATTATATTTTGCTGTATCATGCACAGGGTACCCCATTTTCTTCAAAGAATTATTAACTGCATCTGCTAAATCTTCAATTGAGTTGACCAATGTTCCATCTAAATCAAATATAAGTAAGGGCAATATATATTCCTCCACACCGTAAAATTAACACTAATCATAATTTTATCATATTAAACAGAATATTTCAAGTATTTTCTATCAAAACTATACATAAAAGATAGGAATATTTATATAACCTCTAGTTATGCCAATAGAAATACATTCCTCTATAAAACTCATAAAAAACCCTTTACCAGAGAAAATACTCTGATAAAGGGTTTTTTCCTTAGATGTCCATTATATAATCATCAGTTTAAGATTGGTTGAAGCTGATTGCCCTGTAAAGCACTTGCTGTTGCAAGTGGAAGAAGATCAAAATCACATACAAGTGATGTTGGCTTATTCACATAATCATCTTGTGCTAATGGGACAAAATAATAATTCTTAATATTCATAAGTGAACCTAAATTTTTACAAGAACCTGCCAAAGCATCATTTGTTGCCAACGCCAGTACAACAGGTCTTGCATTTCTTATATGCGACTTAACTGCCATTGTAGCTGGTGTGTCCGTTATACTTAACGCTAGCTTCGCAAGCGTGTTTCCTGTACATGGTGCAACGACCATGATATCAGCCATCTTCTTAGGACCAATAGGCTCTGCACCCTCAATAGTTGTAATAACCTTTCTTTCACAAATCTCCTCCAAAATTGCTATATTCTCTTCAGCACTGCCAAACCTTGTATCCAAACTACACGCATTAAATGACATCACTGGTACTAATTCTGCTCCTAAATCCTTTAATATCCTTATCTGTTTAAAAGCCTTAGCAAATGTACAAAACGAACCCGTCATGACAAATGCAATTTTTACTCCTTTAAAATCAATCATCAGCCATTCCCCTTTCGTTAAGAATGTTGAGGATTGTATACGCTATTATTTCTCCAGAGCTTATCGGAGCAACCTTACCTGGAAGTGAAAGCGCCCACACAACCTTAACACCTAATACACCAGCTGTTTCAAAATCAACCCCTCCTGGTTTTGATGCCAAATCAATTATCAAAACATCTTTATTTACAAGCTTTAAAATCTTCTCGTCAAAAATCAGTGCAGGCACTGTATTGAAAATTACAGTGAACTCGGATATGTTTTCCTTAAGCTGAGATATATGTATCCCCTTACAGCCATATATTTCTGCCCAAGAAATATCCGAATATTTTCGTGCTGCAATCGTTACATCTGCACCTAAGCCTATAAGTATTTTAACAAGAACCTTTGTAATTCTTCCAAAACCTGTAATTAAAATTTTTTGACCAAATATTGTTGTTGCAAGCTCCTCCATTGCTATCTGTACTGCTCCCTCAGCTGTAGGAACTGCATTTAAAACATTTAACTCTTCCCTATCAAAATAATCTATCGTATCAATCCTGCTATTAGCAAATATCTTTCTGGAAGCATTATTAAATTTACCACCGAAAACAATACCGCCATCCTTCAGAACTGTTGTCAATGAATTAAGCGGAATACATTGTCTGCAAAACGGAGCATTAACCATTACACCATCAGTTGATACAGGCAACGGCAATACAATATAATCCACCCTATCAGTAAGCATAATTGTGTTTTCCAACTGACAAATACCATCAGAGAAAGATATATTTTCATCAAAACCGATTGCATATACTATATTATCCTTCGTGGCAAGCTTTTCTGCTAAATATACCTGTCTTAAATCTCCTCCTGCAACCAAAAATGATTTAGTCGTATCCATAATGCGCCCTCATTTCTATTACATTATATACTTTTTATAATCATAAACTAGTATAAGATTTTCTTTTTTATAATATGTTAAATAATGGGTTCATGTGAATGCTAGAACTATTAATAGAATCTATTTTGCATACTAAAATATTTATTTAAAATTAATATAAACCCTTTACATAATACGATATAATATGTTATAATTATCACTAATAGGTTGTTTTTCGATTGTTTAATTTTTTGTTTTTTTATTTTTATTTTGGAGGTAATTTACATATGACTGTCAAGGACATTGCTAAGTTGCTTGATGCTGAAATTCTATGTTGCGAAGATTCTACCGATAAAGAATTACATACCGCCTGCGGTTCCGATATGATGAGTGATGTACTCGCCTTTGTTAAAGACCAGTCCGTTCTTCTAACTGGACTTTGCAATCCTCAAGTAATTCGTACCGCTGAAATGATGGATATGGTTTGCATCGTTTTTGTTCGTGGAAAACTTCCCGATGAAAATATGATTAAGCTTGCTGTTGAAAGAAATATACCTTTACTTTCTACTAAACACAGAATGTTTACTGCTTGTGGCTTGCTCTATTCAAATGGCTTGCACGGAGGTGCTATGAATTGAGCAACACGATAACTCTTAAATATTCAGTGTCTTCCGAAGACTTCACCCGTGCTGGTGAAGCCTCTAGTGATGTGAAAAGTAAATTAAAAAAAATGAATCTCCCCCCCGAAGTAATTAGAAAAGTTGCTATTGCAATGTATGAAGGGGAGATAAATATGGTTATTCATGCAAACGGAGGAGAAATAACTGTCGAAATCTCTCCTACCGAAATAGTAATTATTCTTGACGATATAGGTCCCGGTATTAAAGATATTGAACAAGCTATGACTGCTGGTTTCTCAACTGCACCTGATAACATTCGCTCTTTAGGATTCGGGGCTGGAATGGGATTACCTAATATGCAAAAATATTCTGATGAAATGTCAATTAAATCGACCGTAGGTGTCGGCACAACTGTTACCATGAAGGTTTATATTAAATAAACAGTATATAGTTTTGCCTAATTTATTATAAAGGAGGATTTTCGTTTATGACAGATTTTGAACATTCTGTACACCTTAATAGTGACTTGTGTAAAGGTTGTATAAACTGCATAAAACGATGTCCTACACAGGCCATCCGTGTAAGAAATGGTAAAGCAACTATTATCTCTGAATTTTGTATTGACTGTGGAGAATGTATTCGTGTATGCCCACACCACGCAAAACTTGCTACATATGACCCTATAGATGTTTTAAAAAATTATGAATATAAGGTAGCACTGCCTGCTCCTTCTCTATATGCTCAATTTAATAATCTTGATGATATAAATATTGTTCTGAATGCATTGAAGCTCATGGGGTTTGACGATGTTTATGAGGTAAGCAGTGCTGCTGAAATGGTGTCTGAAATGTCGCGCCGATATGTTGCTGATAATAAGAAAAAAAGGCCATTTATCAGTACCGCTTGCCCAACAATTGTTCGCCTTGTAAGTATTCGTTTTCCAAACCTCATTGAACATTTACTACCCTTTAATGCTCCAGTGGATATAGCTGCTTCTCTCGCAAGAAAAAAGGCTATTGAAAATACAGGACTCCCATCTGACAAAATAGGCGTTATATTTATATCACCATGTCCCGCTAAGGTCACAGCTTGTAAAAAACCTATTGGTATTGATAAATCCGATGTTGATGCTGTTATTGCAATTAAGGAGGTCTACCCTGTTTTATTACCACTTATGAAGCAGGTTGTCGATATGCCCGAAGAATTATCTTCTTCCGGACGAATAGGTGTAAGCTGGGGAAATAGTGGTGGTGAATCAGGTGGAATGCTTACTGATAGCTATCTTGCTGCTGATGGGATAGAAAATGTTATACGAGTACTTGAGGACTTGGAAGATGAGAAAATTAACAGACTTGAGTTTATTGAGCTAAATGCATGTAGTGGTGGCTGCGTTGGTGGTGTACTGACTGTCGAAAATCCATATGTTGCACAGGCAAAACTAAAGCATTTATGTAAATACCTACCTGTTGCTTGTAATCATCTTAATACAGATTATATTGATGAGGCTTTTCTTCAAAAACCAATTGAGTATAATCCTGTTTTTAAGCTTGCTGATAACTTTATGGATAGTATTGCTGCTATGTCACGAATAAATGAATTGTGTGATAAATTTCCTGGTCTTGATTGTGGCTCATGTGGTGCTCCTACCTGTAAGTCCCTTGCTGAGGATATCGTTCGTGGTGTAGCTTCTGAGCATGACTGCATTGAAGTGTTAAGAAAATATATTAAACAGAAATCTAAAGAATTAAATAATAAATAAATTATGGGGTTTGTTATGACTGTTAATGATTTGATCAAAAATACAAATTTTACTGTAATCAATCCTGGAAACAATCTTGATATTAGTATAAATAAACCGTTTTGTTGCGATTTATTAAGCATTGCAATGAGCAAAGCACCTGCTAATTCTGCATGGATTACAGTTATGGGGAATGTGAATACTCTGGCAGTTGCTGTACTTGTAGATGTAGCCTGCATAATTCTTGCTGATGGTGTTACGCTTGATTTAACTGCAATGGAAAAAGCTAAGCAACAGGATATTACCGTTTTGCAAAGCAGTATGCCTATCTTCGAAACTGCTTTGTTGGTACATGAATTGATCAATGCTTAAGCTTTCATATGATTTACACATCCATTCATGCCTTTCACCATGTGGCGATGATGATATGCTTCCATCAAATATTGTTGGCATGGCTGCTTTAAAAGAACTTGATGTGATTGCTATCACTGACCATAACTCATGTAAAAATTGTCCTGCTGTAATGAAGCTCGCAGAGGCATATGGAGTGCTTGCTATTCCAGGTATGGAAATATGTACATCTGAAGAAGTTCATGTTGTATGCCTTTTTCCAGATTTAAATAGGGCTATGCTGTTTGACGAGTTTGTTTCCTCAATAATTTTACCTACGCCAAATAATGAAGACATTTTCGGTAAACAACAAATCTGCGATGAAGACGATAATATTATAGGAAAAGTATCTAATTTGCTTATTAATGCTGTTGATTTGAGCTTTGATGGATTGTATGATGCTATTAGACAATATGATGGCATTATGATTCCAGCCCATATCGACAAGTCTTCTAATAGCCTTCTGTCAAATTTAGGTTTTATCCCTCCGGACAGTAAGTTTAAATGTGTGGAAATTAAAGATATAAACCAAAAAGACAAGCTGGTTGAACAACATAGTTATTTATCAAATTGTAATATTATCACAAATTCTGATGCTCATTACCTAGAATATATAAATGAGCCTGTTAACTTTCTTTATGCTGAAAGTAAATCAATTCAGGATGTATTGTCAGCATTGACAACTCACCTGTGAAATATAACCGAAGACATAATTATTATTAGAAAGGACTGTTAAATCAAAATGAGTAGAAAATACAAAGTAAGATATGACCGTATTATAGCTGTTTCAGCTATATTTATACTTATTATCATACTTATTGCAACAGCTCTTAATAAAGCTGCTTCAGGTAAAAAGGATAAAAACAAAAAAACACCTAGTTCCTCACCTTCTATTACATCAGAGACAAATTCAAGTAGTAGTGTTGCTACTGTCGAAAAAGTTATTAAAAATAATTCTGATATTAAAACTGGTAACCTTATTTTAGTTAATAGTGCAAATCCATATACCAAACCTGCTGCACCTACTGCAACGGTTATAAAGGATTATCCTGCAGAACGCCATTACTATGTGGTTGATAATGAGGTTTCCTTAAATACAGATGCATTAATTGCTTTGAATCAATTTATGGATGGCTACTATTCCGTTAATAATAGTGAGGATATTAGAATTATTGATGCTTATAGAAACAGTCTTACAGATGTAACTTCTGAAATAATAACTGGTCTGAGCTTTAATATTGGTATCCGTATAGATGCAAATTCATCTGCTCAATATACACCGACTGATAAATATGCATGGGTAACTGAAAACTGCCATAAATATGGATTTATTGAAAGATATCCTGAAGGAAAAAGCGATATAACAGGGCATGATGCGAGCTACTCACATTTCCGTTATGTAGGTGTTCCTCATGCAGTTTATATGAAAGAAAATAACCTTTGCCTTGAGGAATATATTGAGTTAGTAAAGGGTTATGATTTTATAACAGGTCGTTTAAAAATTACTGTAGGTGAAAAAAAATATGAGGTTTATTATGTTCCTCAAAATACTGCTAATGATACCACAGAAATTCATATAGAACCTAATAAAAATTATACTATTTCCGGAAATAATATAGATGGTTTTATCGTTACTGTTGAAGTATAATTATAGCTTTATAAAATGAAAAAGGAGTGAATTTTACTATTCACTCCTTTTTATATTATCTTTTCTAGCATCAAAATACATGAATCTGAAAAAACCCGACTGCTTTATCAACAGTCGGGAAAAGAAAGATTATTCTAATTTTAAATTATGTACCTCTTTTTTATTTACCAGCTGAAGCTGATACAATTCTTCCGTATTGATCAAATGGTTCAGTTAAATTGTTCCAACCTGTGTCACATGCCCACCAGTATTGAATTGAGGTTGAATTACCCTTCATAACAAGTTTACCTATTTCTGATAACACAGTTTCATCTGTTACAGCATTTGAACCTGTTCCATCATCTGGAATATTAGAATTAATCGCCATATTAGGAACTCTCATATCAATTTCAATATTTCCTGATGATGTTGCTGACCACTGATATGCTACCCAGTAATTTGTTCCATAAAGTGATACGCTAAATGTGAGTGCTCCACCCAATTGTGCTACACCACTATTAAGTTCAACACCAAGAATTACCTTCTCACCAATCTCTATTGGGAACATGATTGTTCCATCAGGAAGGATTGTTGCTTCATCACCTGTAGATGAATCTGGATCATACCAAGGAGTTACAAACTTTGTCTTTGAGCTGTCACCATATTTTACTGTTGCATATGCAATAGCGTCAAATGTCCATGTATTTGAAGCTCTGTGAAGAAGTCCAAATGCTTCGCCTGATCTGCTCTCAAATGCATTGTTATCCCACCATACACAGCTTATTCCTCTTGCTCTTGCTGATGCAACATAATTTGCAGCGTAATCAACTCTTCCCTGAGTATAATCTTTTCCGTCCACATTTTTGTTTCTTGCACCATATTCACCTATAACAACAGGAATGTTCTTTGAAATAAACATCACATATAATGTTTCCATAACATTATCTATTTCAGCTTTGTCAGCATCAGTAAATTCAGTTGTGCTTCCTGGTGCTTCTGGAGCATTCATAGCATAATTATATGGAATATAAGCATGAACAGAAAGAATTAATTTGTCTGTCGCACTATCCTCAGGAAGCTTAAACTCATTTGCCATAGCAGCTTCTGCCTTACCAGCATATGCTGGAACCATTACATATCGATTAGCATTATTTCCACCTGCTGCTCTAATAGCATCAAGTGCTGCCTGATTATACTGATTTATACAATCTGCTGCTTCTCTGCACTCATCTGATGAAGATGAATAAACCCATTCAAAGCTTGTATATTGCAATCTTGGTTCATTAAGTGTCTCAAAGATAAGATGTTCATCATAATCTTTAAATCTTTCAGCAACCTGTGACCAAATCTTACTTACATATTTCTTTGAGTTCTCTAAATGAGCATAGCTTGGATACATATAATCATACTCATTATCATGATGAATATTAATAATTACATACATATTATTATCAATAGCATAATCCACTACTTCTTGGACTCTGTTAAGCCATTCTACATGAATATTAAAATCTGCATCTACATGATTATGCCATGAAACAGGAATTCTGATTGTTTTATACCCCTGATTAGTTATGCTGTCAATTATCTCCTTAGTAGTCTTTACTCCACACCATGCTGTTTCTAGGAATAAATTTGCTTCTCCAGCAGGAGCGCTGTCAGATACAGCATCTAAAGTATTACCTAAGTTAATACCTGCACCCATCTTTGCAACAAATTTAAATGATTCAAGATTTGGAATATCCTTTGACTCAATTGAAATTTCAGGAATATTGTATTCTCCATCATATTCCTTTTGAGGACCTGTAAGCGTATCTACTACCCCTAAAAGATACTTTTTAATTTGTAGGATATCGGATGAATCAACACCATTACCATTAAAATCAATATTAATTTTACCTTGTTCTGTGAGTGTACTTGTTATATTTCTTTTTGCAGCAACAAGGTCATAAACATCCACTACCCCATCACAATTTGCGTCTCCATAAAGTGTTCCAGTTTTTCCAGCTTCCGCTGATGCTTTTAAATTAGAAAAACTCACAACACTAGTAGACGCTGAAAATACCATACCAACTGCCAAAGCAGCAGCAACTATTTTCTTTGCAAGCATTTTTAATTCCCTCTCTTCATATATTTTGTTTTTATAAGAATAAATTTTAATATTTTTATTCTTATTATGTTAGTATATCATAAATTCTGTTATTAATCAACAATATTAATACTATATTTTTATCTTTTTTCTTAATTTATGATAAATTTATTAATATAAAATTAAAGCTTTAGTAACTTATTTTTTTTTTCTACTTTAAGTATTTTAAATATCCTATCTTTCTGATATGTACATATCCCGTAATAGCGTCAACATGGTAAATTTCTCCATAATCACTTATCTAAGGCATGTAATTATTAGTTTTAAAAAAACACATAGGTTTAACTTAAAATTCACAATTCATATGACATATGCTACGAGAATACCAATCTTCACTTTATATCTACTCCCCATGCGTCATAAAAAGAATAGCCTTTACATGATATTACATAACAAAGATTTGTACATGGGATAGAAAGCGACTTTCTTGCTACAAGCTGATTGCGAATCTGCTCTAATGTACCTTAATCTACTTTTTCATTATTTTCTTCCTTTTCAATACCTTGACTGACACTATTTTTGCCATCCAAAATATTTGCTTTGTTTTTTTACATCATTCAGTGCATCTGCACATGCTGCAAACAATAATATCACTCACACATAAACATCTAGAAATGAAAAACACCACTGACTTCCAATAATCAGTAGTGTTTTTCATAATAATCAGTATTAACTTACTCTGCTTTTTGTTTGTGCATCTATTTTATTTTAAGTATGTTAGATGTCATGCGTATACAAAATAGATGCCTATAATAAAATATATTTTGTTGTTACTATAAATAAATTCTTTTTGTTGAACCATTAATCACAATAATTTCAACAACCTACTTCTCCTTCAAACTCTCATCAAATCCTTTAATAATGGGGTCAAGGAAGTATTCCATAATTGTACGTTTATCCGTTTTGATTTCCACCATTCCAGTAAGCCCTGACATTATATCAATACTTTCACTTACATTTTCAGGCTTGATTTTGACAAGGTAAACGCTTCCCATCTGCTCATTAATGAAAGCACTTGGACTAATGTAGGTAATTGTTCCTGATACTGTTCCATATTTGTTATATGGATATGCTTCAAGTTTTATTGCAGTTTTATCACCAATCTCAATATCAGCGA
>JAAYPV010000098.1 GCA_012519635.1 Clostridiales bacterium | reverse complement strand
CTCAGGTGATGAGTAAACAACTGTATCATTAGAGCCAGCCGTTATCATCACAAGATAAGGAGGGGTTGAAGATTTTGAGAAATTAAAATCATTTTCTGCTATTAATCCAGGAGAAACACCCGGTGCAGGACACATAGCACCTACATAACCGAATAGGTCAGGACGAGAATGTACTATATAAAGCGATTCTCTGCCACCCATAGAAAATCCGGTAACAGCAGTATTCTCACGACCCTCTGCAACAGAATAAGTCTTTGCCATATGAGGCATCAAATCATTAACCAAATCATTGATAAAATTGTCGTAAGCAGCGTTGCTTTCCTCGTTCATTCCAGTCAGTGTATCCCTTGTAGCACTTGCAAAAATATATGGGAAAACAACAATCATTTCTTCTGCTTCGCCATCAGCGATTGCATTTCCAATAATCTGCTTCATTCGCAAGCTAGGGTCGCCCTCATCAAGCAGTGAATTCTCATTACCCCAATAGCCATGCAATACATATAAAACAGGATACTTTTTATCGGTTGTATATCCTGCTGGCAGGAGAACATTAGCATTTCTTACACGCTTGCAGGTTTCTGAATAATATGAGGTCTTTTCAAATGTTCCATAGGTTACACCTGGACGCTCAGCAGTTGCGCTACTAGGTTCTACCTGAACCAATGCCTTGGAAACCATCTCCATATATTCGCTAGGGTTAATAGGTTCTTCTCTTTCTTCCTTAGTGAACTTATCAATATTTCCTAGAACGAAAGCCTTGATTTGCTTTATATCATCGCTATCAACAACACCGTTCTGGTTTACATCAGCAGCTATTGCGTAATTTTTGCTTAATAGAGTTTGTTTCGCCATTGAAACATCAAGAGCATTGATTTTGCCATCAAAGTTTACATCGCCTAAAATTAGATTTATTTCCTTTGGCCCATCAATAACAGTTCCCGCTACTGCACCAATAGCTTCATCGATATAGAAATTCATTGTGCCTTCAGCAGTTTCGACATAAAGCATCATATCGCTTGCATCACTTGGTATTTTGTAATTAGTGTTTGCAAGCTGGACATATTTACCCTGTATTGCTGTTGCTGATGCAATTTGTGAATAATGGACTTCGCCAGCTGAATCCTTATATTGCAGCTTGAGGTAGAAGGTTGTAGTCGGTTCACCCTCAAGATATTTTGCACAAACGCTGAAGCTGAACTCTTCACCAGGAGTAAATGGTCTTGGACTAAGCTGTCTTGTAGCTCCGTTCCATGCCGCTGTTCTTTCCTGAACAAGTAAAGCCTCTTTACCTAAGTATGGAGTTCTTCCACTGATAAGCACTGTGGCATTTCCGCGACCTTCCCAATTATCTAATCCGTCTTCAAAAGTACTATGGAAGTAGTATCCATTTTCATCTGGTTCAATTGGTGCACTTGAAGATGAAACTACAAATGTAGAAACGCTTTGTGGTGGGAGCTGAGCAGAAAAGCTGTCGCCATTAAATTGTATATTGGATTTTGCAAGGCTTTCTGTTGCGGATGTACGATAGCGCTCAACGGTTGCAATATTTTCGCCCGGTAATTTAAAATTTTGTGTAACTTCTGACGAACCTCTGTTGATTACGACAAGGACAGTTTCGCCATTATCGTTTTTATAAGCTGTAACATGGATATTTGTGTTCGGGTTTTCAGTTGCAGAAACTCTTACAGCACCGGGACGCACGAATTTAGAGTAATGCGCCATACAATATCCACGCTTACTGATAGTACCATCTTCTTTCATAGGGCCATAGCTTCTACGGATATACCACCATACATAGGTTTGGAAATCATTAATTAAAGCATTGTGCATATTATAAGCAACATCAACTGCTTCAGGCCATCTGTCAGCTGAATTGCTGTCGCTGTTTGGAACATATACTTCGGTCATCCAAAGGTCTTTGCCAGCACCCTTTTGCTTGAAAAGAGGGTATGACATATTGCTAATGCTTGTTCCGTAAAAATGGGCACCTAGAATATCCATATTAGCCAATGCCTGTGGGTCATTTAAAATTGGGTCGGATATATTTTTTAAGTATTGGAACGACTCAGGAGCAATTACACGACAATTTATCGAGCCAGCATAATTTTTCATGAAATTAAGCATTTCCTGAGGAGTCCACCATGTCCATTCCGAAGCATAATCCGGCTCATTTTGGACAGAGATTGCGTATAACTCAACACCATTGTCCTTCATGTACGAAACGAAATCATTCAGATGTTTTGCGTAGTCAGCATATTTGTCATATCTTAAACGCTTTTGATTTGGAACACCGTTACGGGTAAAGGTTTCAACCATACTGCTTGGCGGATTCCAAGGGGATGCAAAAACAATTGCTCCCTTTTCAACAGCAGCCTTTGCAGTAGGAACAGCCCTGTACCACTGGTTGCGGTCTTCGTTAATAAAAATACGAAGAACTGTAAAGCCTAATTGATTTGGACCATTTCCGAATGCGGTTTCTCTTTGTGCAGCTGTTAGGTCTCCAATCCATTCAGGATGATTCATTCCACCGAAACCCCTTATCACCTGATATTCTTCAGAAAGGTTTACGATTACATCGCTTGCTGCCTCAATTTTTTGTGATGGGTAAAGGTAAACACTCATAGTTATGAGCATAACCAATGCCATTACACATGCTAAGGCCGACTTACTGATAAGTCTTAATTTTCTTGTCAACTTTCTTCTCCCCCTTTTTAATAATAAAACACTTAAAACACTTAAACCCAATTTTACACAATAATAATACCAAATTTAAGTTGACGATTATATAAAAAGTTGATATAATTATATAACAAACTTATAATTATTTTGGAGGAAATGTCATGCTTAAAATTAATTTTGTAAAAGATAACCTACAGCGTGTTGACTACAATGTTGCAGGCATGCCTATATACATAAGTCAGATAAGGCTTGCTGTTGATTATGATTTAGCTGTTGAGTGTCATTGGCATGACGATGTGGAGTTTTTCATAATTACTGAAGGGAAGCTGAATTATAATATAAATGGCAAAATTATAGAATTTAAAAAGGGTGAGGGTTTGTTTATAAATTCAAAGCAGTTGCATTACGGATTTTCTGTGGGGGAGAATTTATGCGATTGTATTTGCGTTTTAGTTCACCCTATGCTCCTTTGTGCAAATGAATATATGGAGGAAAAATTTATAACCCCTGTTATAAACAATGAAAATTTGCAATATATTTTTCTTTCAAGGGATAAGGATTGGGCTGTTGAAATATTTAATAATATTTATAGGATTTATCAGGAGTATATGCAAAACAGGGAGAGCTCAGCACTGATAATTCAAAGTATTCTTTATAAAATCTGGGCATTGATTTATGATAATTTGCTACCAGAAGTCAATACATCTCAAGTATGTAATTATGAGCTTAGTTCACTGAAAGATATGATTAATTTTATACATAAAAATTACAGTGAAAATATTACTCTTGATGATATTGCGAAGGCGGGTAAGGTTTGCAAAAGCAGCTGTTGTGCAATCTTCAAGCAATATCTTAATCAGACCACCAAGCATTATATCATCACGTATCGGCTTAGAAAAAGTATGGAGCTACTTGAAAATACGGATATGTCAATTGCTGAAATTGCTGTTTTAACGGGGTTTACAGGTGGAAGCTATTATGCTGAAATTTTTCGAAAGCATTATGCATGCACGCCATCTGAATACAGAGCAAAAATCAGAAAGAATAAGTAATAAAAAAACCGTCTGCATCTTGTGTAGACGGTTTAAACTTTATAAAATTATCTCTTCCCATTCTTTTTCCTTAAAGCCAATAAGAACCTTATCTTCACACACAAGAATAGGACGCTTTACAAGCATACCATCAGTTGAAAGCAATTGTAGCTGTTCCTCCTCAGACATTTCAGGTAGCTTTGCCGCAAGATTCATGGACCTGTAAATCATTCCGCTTGTATTGAAAAATCTTTTTAACGGAAGACCGCTTTTTATATACCATTCCTTTAATTCATCATAGGTAGGATTTTGCTCCTTAATATTTCGTTCAGTATATGAAAAGCCCTTTTCATCAAGCCATTTCCTTGCCTTTTGACAGGTTGTGCATTTTGGATAGCAAACAAATAACATAATATCTCCTTTCGACGAAAAAAGCAGTAGTTTAACTGGCTTATATTCATGTTTTATTGATTTATTTGCTTTATCAAGTGTCCTTTTTTACATTACAAATATTATATAAATCCTCATTAGTAAGTGGCTTGCCAAATAAATAACCCTGTATGAAATCACATTTATGATTTCTTAGATATTTAAGCTGTTCTTCGGTTTCAACCCCCTCAGCGATAACTGAGATATTCATCTGATGAACAAGTGAAATAATCGGCCCGACAATCTGCTTGCGTGCATTTTCACTATTGATGTTATCAACAAAGCTTTTATCAATCTTCAGCGTGTCAATTGGCAGCATTTGCAGATAGTTTAATGAGGAATAGCCTGTCCCAAAATCATCAAGAGCAATTTTTACACCGATTTTCTTTAGCTTATTCAAAATGTCAATTACATAATCCATAGAAGAAATAAAAACTGATTCTGTAATTTCAAACTCAAGTAAATTCGGTGGGAAATTTGTTTGCTCAAGTATTTTTTTAACCATATCAAGAAATGACGGGTCCATAATCTGAACGGAAGATATATTTATAGAAAGCATCATTTCACATTCTAGTTCATTTCTTAACTTCATAAAGATGTTACAGGCTGTTTTTAAAATCCATTCGCCAAGTGGAATTATATATTTAGTTTCCTCGGCAATAGGAATGAAGTCCAGAGGATTTACAACACCAAGCTCGGCTGATTTCCATCTTACAAGTGCTTCAAAGCCTCTGAGTTCCTTATCAGTGGAATATTGTGGCTGAAAAACAAGATACATTTCGTCCTTTTGAATTGCGGACATCATCTTGTTTTCAAATTCCATACGCCTTGTAATCTCTTCATTCATTTCCTTTGAGAAGCGGACAATATTGTTTTTACCTTGCTCTTTAGCCTTATACATTGCAGTATCAGCACATTTCAAAAGGTCTATGGAATTTTTTCCGTCCTCAGGGAAAACAGCAAAACCAAAGCTTGCTGTTATGGTAAATTCGTTTTTCTCAATAGTAAACGGCTGTTCAATTACATTTTTGAGTAATGTTAAATATTCAAAAATTTCCTCATCCGACAGGGGTTGTTGAATTATAAGTGCAAATTCGTCGCCGCCTAAACGCCCAAGCATATCGTTGGGTTTAATAAGTGTTTTCATTCTTGAGGTTGCAGATTGTAAAAGCAAATCACCTGAATGATGACCCATTGTGTCATTTACCCTTTTAAAATTATCCAGGTCAATGAAAACGACTGCTAAATCGGTTGGATTATCATTAGCTCTGTCTATAAGGTAATTAAGCCTGCTAATAATCATTTTTCTGTTTGGCAAATCAGTCAGCATATCAAAAAAAGCGAGGTGATTAAGCTTCTTTTCATTTTCCATCATAAGGTTGTTGTATTCCATCAGGGTTTTATTTTTTTTAGTAAGCTCTTCCTTAGCTAATTCAACATCTTTATAGAGTCGTGTAAGCTCTTGTTTTTCGCGTGCTTCCTCCTCGTACATATTGTAAGCCTGTTGATAATAGTGGTATATTATCGAGATAATAAAACAGCATATTAAAGGTATGACAATACCGGGTGCTGAATCTACATTCCTATAAATGAAAAAACCAACAGCTGAAATAAATGATGAATAGATATTCAGCAAAAGAGCGGCAATATACCCTTTTTTCGTAAAATCCAAAACTAATTTAATTGAAACAATGGTTAATAATTGTACGATAACTCCGGTAATACCCGAACGACTGATAGAGATATCAAAAACGGTGTAGGTTATGATATCTCTGTTGTTTGATAGGTTAATTGCAGTAATTTGTATTATCAGATACAAGATAATAAGGCCGATATATTTTATATTTGCCCAAAGATTATTCTGTGGACTATTGATTTTCTTTTTTAAATATCTATCTATAAAGCTTGTTTTATCTTTTTTCAAAGCAATCTCCTTGTTTTTTTATTTCATAGACTTAAATAATTATATATCATATATGGGACATATGTCAAACATTGTTGAACAATTTAATTAT
>JAAYPV010000097.1 GCA_012519635.1 Clostridiales bacterium | reverse complement strand
CCATATCGGAGCAAGCATCAGCACGAACTTCAGGAGCATTTTCACCGATACCACCTGTAAATATTACAGCATCAAGACCATTCATGACAGCAGTATATGCACCAATATATTTTTTAATTTGATAACGAAGAAGTTCACAAGCAAGCTTTGCTCTTTCGTCGCCCTTTTCACAAGCTGCAACTAAATCGCGGTTATCTGAGGAAATACCTGAAACACCTAAGAATCCACTTTTCTTGTTTAGGAAATCATCCATTTCAGATGGGCTTAGGTTCAGCTTCTTTGCAACATATGTTACAGCGGAGGCATCAACTTCACCGCATCTTGTACCCATAATTAAGCCGTCAAGAGGAGTGAAGCCCATTGATGTGTCAACGGATTTTCCGCCATCAATGCAACAAATTGATGACCCATTTCCTAAATGGCATGATACAATCTTCAAGTCCTCAGGTTTTTTACCAAGAACTCTTGCTAATTCTTGTGAAACATAGCGATGTGATGTACCGTGAAAACCGTATTTACGAACATGGAATTTTTCATAGCACTCATAAGGCAAAGCGTACATATATGCTTTTTTAGGCATTGTCTGGTGGAATGCTGTATCAAATACAACGACCTGAGGAACGCCTTCTGGTAAAACATTTTTACAAGCTCTTAAAGCCAGAGCATGGGCATGATTATGAACGGGAGCAAGCTCAGCCAATGCATCGATTTCATCTATAACAGCGTCATCTGCAAAAATTGTTTTAGTGAATTTTTCAGCGCCCTGTACAATTCTATGTCCTACTGCTGAAATTTTTCCCATATCACTGATTACAGCAGCATCACCTTTAGTTAATGTATCAACAAGCTTTAAGAAAGCCTCTGTATGTGTTGGAAATGGGCAATTTTCGTTTAATATTCTACCATCAAAGGTTTTATGGGTGATTTTACCATCAATTCCAATCCTATCACAATTTCCTTTTGCGATAACATTTTCATTTTCCATATCAATAAGTTGATATTTCAAAGATGAACTGCCAGCGTTAATAACCAAAATAATCAAACAAACTCATCCTTTCAAAATATTTATAATAATTCATTACGAAATAGTATTATACACCTTTATTCAACAAAAAGCAAGTACTTTTGTATTAGTGACTGTATATTTTAAAATTAACAACAGGTTTGCAATTTGGCAGTATTTTTATATAATAATATTGTGTAATTTTATATGTGGGGTGAAGAAATGAAAATATCAGGGATTATTTGCGAATATAATCCATTTCATAATGGTCATTTATATCATATTAAAAAAACCAGAGAAAATGGAGCAACTCATATAGTTGCAGTAATGAGCGGTAATTATGTGCAACGTGGTGATGTAGCGATTATAAATAAATTTGACAGAGCAAAGGCGGCGGTAAAGGCTGGAGTAGATTTAGTCATAGAGCTGCCGGTTGCATATTCGCTTTCAACAGCAGAGGTTTTTGCAAGGGGCTCACTTTATATTTTAAATGCCTTAGGCTGTGTTGATGAGCTTTCATTTGGCAGCGAATGTGGGCATCTTGAATCGCTTTACGCTGCTGTTCAGGCGAGTATAAGCTGCTCGAAGCTACCTGAACTTAAGAAAAAGCTTGAAGAGGGCATGTCTTATCCGAATGCATTAAAGGAGCTTATAAACACGCAATATGGAGTAACTGTTGCTAGTTTATTTGACGGTCCTAACAATCTGCTTGCGATTGAATATATAAAAGCATTAGTTTTGCTAAATTCAAAAATAAAGCCTTTTACAGTGCAAAGAAAAAGTGCTATGCATGATTCAAATACATACTCTGGCAATATTTCAAGTGCATCATATATAAGGCAATGTCTGTTTGAGGACAATGATTATTCTGAATTTATTCCAGTTGAAACAATGGAATTGATAAGAAATAAAAAAAGAAAGGGACAGATTGCAAGCGTAAGTAATTTAGAGAGAATTATTCTTTATAAGCTTCGAAATATAACTGAAGAGGAGCTAAGAGATATACCTGATATAGGGCAGGGGCTTGAAAATCGGATTATAGCTGCTAAAGGCTCCACATCGCTTAATGATTTGCTTGTTGCGATAAAAACCAAGCGATACCCTATGGCACGAATCCGTCGTATTTTAATGTGTGCTATTATTGGAATAAATAAAAGAGATTTAGCTGAACCACCCCCATATGGAAGGATTTTAGCATTAAATGAGAGGGGTTGTGATATATTATCAGAGGCGAGAGATAAGAGCACAATACCATTTGCAACATCGCTGGCAAAGCTGGCTGAAACAGGGGATGTAGCAAGGCGATATACAGAATTGGAGTCGCGTTCAACTGATATTTATTCTTTGGCAATGTCTGAAATTCAGCCTTCTGGGATTGACTATCGTGCTAAGATTGGAATATTGGAATAACTTATATTTGATATTTATTTAAATAAATAGATTGGCAAAATAATAGGAGAATCTTGACTAATGTTTATAATCAAAATGTTAGAAAAATTTTCTGATAGGAGAACAAAACTTGGATTTATAATTATACTATCTATAATTACAATTATTACTTTTATAATAATTTTAAATAGGATGGAAGGGAATAAAGATACGGATAAAAATGTAGCTGCAGTATTGGAGGATGTGACAGAAGAAACAACTATACAGACCGAAGATGTAAAAGTTACAACGACAATAACTAAGGTTACTGAAGAAGTTACCACTATTGAAGCCCAAACGGAGGAGAGTGTAACTGAAACTCAGGTTGAAACGGAGGCTCAAAAAGAGGCCGTAATTATAGAGGATTCCGTTACAGAGCCTACTCCACGAACTAAGTGGACTGTTCAAACAGTTTCACCTGATTTTAACAATGCTTTTTCGGATATTTTATCTTATTCAGAATATCCTGAGTCATATGAGATTGATGTGAAATGTGTTTATCAGAATCCCGAATTGCCAACAGGTTGTGAAATAACATCGCTTACAACAGTTTTAAATTATTTTGGATATGCAGTAGGGAAAATGGAGATGGCGAACAATTATCTTATAAAGGCTAATTATGGCACAACTGATTTTAGTACTGCCTTTATTGGAAATCCACAAACTACAAGAGGATATGGTTGTTATTCACCGGTAATTGTTAATACTGCGCAAAAGTTTTTAAATGAGCATGGTAATATGCATTCTGTGGTCAACCTAAGTGGTTATGAGCTTTCAGAGCTTTTTAAAATAATTTCAAATGATTATCCGATAGTAATATGGAATACAATGTCGCTAGTTGAGCCAAAAGAGGTATATGTGTGGACATTGGCTGGTAACATAGATGTCTATTGGATGCAGAATGAGCATTGTGTTGTTTTGACGGGGTATAATCTGGCTGAGGGAACAGTAACTGTTTCTGATCCGTTAAAGGGGATTGTTAAATATAATCTGCAGGAATTTGAAAAGAGATTTATCCAGCTTGGTAAACAGGCTGTTGCAATAAAATAAGATAAGCAGGATGTGATTTAAATATATAAAGGCGTAATTTTTGACCTTGATGGAACTTTACTTGATTCAATGGGAATTTGGGAAAGGGTGGATGAGCTGTTTCTAGCTGAAAACGGCGTTATAAATAATCCAAATATTTCTGATATTGTAAAAAAGATGTCACTTGAGGAGTCTGCACAATTCTTTATTGATGAGTTTAGGCTTACGCATACGATTGATTATGTAATAAATAGGATTGAGGAAATTGTTTCAGAACAGTATGCAAACAATATTCAGTTAAAGCCATATGTAATGGAGTTTTTAGATTGGCTTGATGAAAGGAATATACCATACTGTATTGCAACAGCTACATATAAAAATCTTGCAGAGTCTGCGTTGAAGAGATTAGGAATATTTAATAGGTTTAAATTTATATTGACCTGTTCAGATGTGGGGGAGGGGAAAACTTCTCCTAAGGTGTATCTTTGTTCAGCAGAAAGACTTGGACTTCTGCCATGTGAAACCGCTGTATTTGAGGATGCATTACATTGCATGGAAACGACAAAAAGTGCAGGATTTTATGTGGTTGGTATATATGATAAGACCTCAGCTAATGATTGGGAGGATATAAAGAGAATTTGTAATAAAACTATTATGTCATTTAAAGAATTGATTGTGGATTAAGGGAGAAAATATGAAAAAAAAAGTTATGGTAGGAATGAGCGGAGGAGTGGACAGCTCTGTTGCAGCTAAACTATTGCTTGATGCGGGCTATGATGTGACAGGTGTTACTTTAAAGCTTTTTTCTAATGGTGATATAGAAATTGATAATGCAATGCGCACTTGTTGTTCTCTTTCAGATATTGATGATGCAAGAAGGGTTTGCTACAAGCTAGGGTGTGAGCATTTAGTTTTCAATTTTAAGGATAGCTTTAAGCATAATGTTATGGAGCATTTTACAGAAAGCTATCTCAATGGTCGAACACCTAATCCTTGTATAGAATGCAATAGGCACATTAAATTTGATAAAATGCTTAATCGTGCCGAATCGCTTGGGTATGATTATATTGCAACAGGTCATTATGCTGTTGTTGAATATGATGAGGGACTTGGCAGATATTTGTTGAAGCGTCCTAAGGATAGAACAAAGGATCAGACATATGTTTTATATTCGCTTACTCAATATCAACTATCGAAAACATTATTTCCGCTTGGAGATTTGGACAAAACTACTGTTCGTGGTATTGCTGAAAAGGTAGGGCTTGTTAATTCACGCAAGCCAGACAGTCAGGATATATGCTTTGTTCCGAATGGCAAGTATGCTGAATTTATTAAGGCTAATACTGAAGAGAAAATTGTTGAGGGTAATTTTTTGGATACTGATGGTAATATTATAGGTAGGCATAAAGGGATTATAAATTATACAATAGGACAGAGAAAGGGGCTTGGAATTTCCTTTGGAAGGCCTCTTTATGTTGTTAGCAAGAATTCAATTAACAATACTGTAACGCTTGGTGATGAGAGTGACTTGTATACAGAAGCATTATTTGCTGAGGATATAAATCTTATTTCTGTTGATGAAATCAATGAGCCTATTAGAGTGACTGCAAAAACAAGATATAGTCAGGTTGAGCAGCCTGCAACGGTTTCTGTAAATGGTGATGGACGATTACTTGTTACATTTGATACACCTCAGAGAGCAGTTACAAGCGGTCAAGCGGTTGTATTTTATGATGGAGATATTGTAGTCGGTGGAGGAACTATTGTATAATAAGCTATCGTAATTTTGTTTTTAAGGAGAATAGTAATGGATCAGGTGAAAATTGATAGAATAAATGAGCTTGCAAGAAAATCCAAAACTATTGGATTAAGTGCTGAGGAAAAGGAGGAGCAAGCAAAGCTCAGGCAGGAATATAGGGATTCTTTTAAAAGAAATCTTGTATCAATACTTGAAAGTTGTGTAATAGTTGATGAGCAAGGAAATAGAAGAAAGGTCAGGGCTAAGGAAGACTGATGGAAGAGAGTAAAATTGCCCTTGTAACAGGTGGTTCAAGAGGTATTGGTGCAAAAACAGCTGAGCTTTTAGCACAGAATGGTTATATAGTTGCAGTGAATTATCTGAACAGTTCTAGAATGGCTTGTAAAATATGCAATCATATAGAAGGAATCCCCTTATGTGCAGATGTTGCTGATTATAGTCAGGTTGTGGATATGGTTAACACAATAATTCAAAGGTTTGGCAGAATAGATTTACTTGTAAATAATGCTGCAATTTCTGTTACAGGTTTATTTACGGAAATTTCTGAAAGTGAAGCGGATAGACTTTTTGATGTAAATGTAAAGGGGACACTTAATTGCTCTAAAGCAGTTCTGCCATATATGATAAGAAGGAAAAGTGGTAAAATCATAAATATTGCGTCAATGTGGGGTGAGGTAGGTGCATCTTGTGAGGTGCATTATTCAACCTCTAAAGCTGCTGTTATTGGCTTTACAAAGGCTCTTGCAAAGGAGGTTGGCCCATCTGGGATACAGGTTAATTGCATTTCACCGGGAGTCATAATGACTGATATGAACAAACATTTAAGTGATGATGAATTATATGAATTGAAATACGAATCACCTTTGGAAAGACTTGGTGCACCTGAAGATATTGCAAACGCAGTGTGTTTTCTTGCATCTGACAAGGCAAATTTTATTACGGGTCAGGTTCTGGGTGTAAACGGAGGTTTTGTTATTTAGATATTAGAGTACTGTAAAAATAACTAAACAAAGACTTATATATTTGGTCATTTTTATGTAAAAGGAGGAAGTATTTGATTTTCAAATATTGTAATTGAAGTTTTTAAATATATGTGATATAATTTCATTGGTTAAATATAAATAAATATTACCATAGAATAAATAATAGTTAATAGGTGATGAAATGAAAAAAGCGTTCTCATTAATTTCAAATCTTTTTTCAAAAGTAAAGTTAAAAATAAATAATTTTAATGCTAGAAGAGAGCTTAATTCTACGAAATACACTATGACTAATCGCTTGCTTGTTTTACTTTTCCCCGTTTTTATTGTCTGTATGGCAGAGATAAATCAAGCAAAATATTTAAGTAAGTTCATACTTTTTGTTGTAAATAAACCGCTGGTTATGGTGTTTAACATTTTGATGGCATCACTGATTTATTATGCGATTTTGTTAATATCAAAGCGTGGATGGTTAGCGATGCTTTCCGTTGGATTTACTTATTTTCTCTTGAGTACGGTTGAACTGTTTAAGTATGGAACAAACGGAAATCACTTGATTTTAACTGATATGCGTTTAGTCAAAAACACAAAGAGTCTGACATCATTTGCTTATATTAAAATAACACCTCAATTGGTTATATATACTGTAATTGTATTTGCATTTATTGCAGCAGGATTCTGGTTCAACCCAAAAATTAACCTTAAATTTTCAAAGAGAATTTCAGCTGCTTTTATGTGTATTGCAACTTGTCTTTCAATTGTGGTAGTACCATCAATATCAATGCCGGTTTATTCATTTTTTGATATAGATACAACAGAATCAAGTAATGCATTTAAGCTAAATGAAAAGTTTGATAATAATAGCTTTTTGGCATTTTTTGTGCAGACTACATCTGAAAACCTATCAAATAAGCTGGTTGAGCCTGATGAATATGAATATGATGTGGTTGATAATTATTTGAATGATAATGCAGAAATTGAGGCTAGAAAGGATTTTGCAAATCCAAATGTAATTATGATAATGTCTGAGGCATTTGCTGATTTCAGGGTTTTTGATGAGCTAAATCTAGATATTAATGCATACGATGGCTTTGATTGGGTGGCAGAGAAGGGCTATAAGGGAACTGCTATTGTTCCAACCTTTGCAAGCTTTACAGTAAGAACAGAGTTTGAGTTGAATTTTGGATTGCCAGTAAGGTCATTGAAGGATCCTAATATGCCCCAGCGTTTGTTGCAGCTAAGAGATCAACCCACTATTGCAAGAATGTATAAGGATATGGGTTATTCAACTGTATATATTCATCCATTCTTAAGTTCATTTTATAGTAGGGATACCAAATACGCATATTTTGATTACGACACAATGATTTTCCAGGATGATTTTACAGTTGATGTTGATTATTTTACATCATATATTTCTGATGAGGTTGTATTTAATCAGATTTATCAACTTGTAAAGGATACTGATGAGCCTATTTTCATTCACACAACAACAATGCAGAATCATCAGCCTTATAATCAAGGTGAAAATCCTGATGATGAGTTAGGAAATTATCTTGCAGGAATTAAGTATACATGCGAATCTCTTAAAGTATTGGTTGAGTCTTTAGACAAATTAGATGAGCCAACAGTTTTGGTTATGGTCGGAGATCATTTTCCATCATTCAGAGGCGAGGATAATATTTATGAAATGCTTGGTATTAACGGAGATAATTGCTCCATAGTGTACGAGCAGCCTTATGTCATTTGGAGCAATTATGAGCTTAATTACAATTTAGTTCCAGATGAAAAGATTTCTACATTCTATATGCCTTATATAATTATGGATTTAATTGGTGCTCCTAAGAATGAATTTGTTGTTAATATGCTAAAAAAAATGGATGAGGTTCCTGTTTATTCAACAAATCACAGTCCGGATGTACCAAATGATGACGAATTAGATATACTAACATACGATAGAATAATTGGAAATATATATTCTGATAAGGAGGTTATGGATGAAGAATCTGAATAAGGGTATAATAGGGAAAGCTAATACAGTTGTAGATGCAAGCAATACGGCAGATGTTGTGGGAAGCGGCTCACTTAAGGTTTTTGCAACGCCAATGATGGTAGCTTTAATGGAGAAGGCAGCAGTAAATGCTCTTGAGGATTATCTTGAAGAGGGTGAAACCACTGTTGGTACAGGAATAAATATTTCTCATGTTTCTGCATCTCCAATTGGAATAGAGGTTAATGCAACAGCAGAAGTAACTGATGTAAATGGCAGAGAAATAACTTTTAAGCTGAGTGCATCGGATAGTGTAGGACTTATTGGTGAAGGAATTCACACAAGATTTGTTGTTAATGCTGAAAGATTTCAAAATAAAACTAATAGTAAGATTTAAAGAAAAAAACGAAAGCTGTTACAGTTTTCGTTTTTTTATGTATAAATCAAATTAAAATTGCAATAATAGTGTTAAAGGAGCAAAAATTATATTCAGCTCCTGTCAAAGCATATTTAATATCTTGTCATTTACCGCACGAAATGATAAGATATTGCTTTGATACATTGTGCGGAAGAATGGAGAATTTTATGGCTAAAAATCAAAAGAACCAAAAAAATCAAAACAATCAGAATAACCAGAACAATCAGAGAAATCAAGACAATTTGAATAATCAAAACAATCAGAACAACCAGGAAAATAAGAACGACTAATTATATTTTTATAAAGTTAAAGGGTGAAGTTATAATTTAACTTCACCCTTTAACTTATTAATCGACAATAAATGTTGATTTTAATGTTGACCATATGTTAAAGTTTGGATCCCTGTATATAATTACTTCTTCCATAGTTTTGACATCTCTTGCAATAGCAATCACCTCACAAATAATTCCACAATACATATATTTTCCGCCTACAATAATCTCATTAAAAATACTATCTTGGCTTAGATTTTTAATGGGTTTATTTACAGCATCATTATGAGCGATAATTGCAGCAGAGAAAGCAGGGACTTTGATTTTTGCTATATCATTTTCAATTATAACAGGAAGATTGTTTAGTATATCGAAAAGAGGTTTTTGATTAGTATTGAAGCTAAATTCAAATTCCTTGTCCTCTAGATTTAAGGCAACATAAACTACCTCTCCATCTGCCTCACGCTTGAAAAGCATCTGCTGATTTCTGATAATAATAGTTTCATAGCTACCAGTGCTTAAAGCGTGATATGTTTTATAAATTTTACCTAGTTTTACAAGGTGATGATAAATCAGTGAGCTTGACTTTGGCATTTTGTCAATTTCAAGGCATGGCCTTAAATTATCGTCAGAATTATTTTCTTTGACTCCGGCGATACCATATTCACTGCCATAATAGATTGACGGAATTCCTGGCATTGTATAAAGAAGGGTATAGCAATTAAAAATATGTTCTTTATTTTTTAGCATACTGATAATTCTGTTAACATCATGATTATCGACAAAATTATATAAATGAATATTTTTATATATTCCATGAGCACCCTTTTGCCTATTTATTGAGTAATCAATTTCAAAATAGTTTTTATCATTATGAGAAGAATAAATACCTTTATAACATTCATAATTTGTTACGCTATCAAGCATTTCAGGATTTGCCCATCTGTTGTAGTCGCCATGTATAATTTCACCCATAAGCCAAAAATCAAATTTTTTATTCTTACAGAAATTTCTTACTTTCTTGAAAAAATCAAAATCTATGCAATCAGCAGCATCAAAGCGTATGCCGTCGATATTAAATTCATCAATCCAATAATTTATTACATCTAAGAGATAATCGCAGACATCTGGATTTTTAAGATTTAATTTTACAAGGTTATAATGTCCATTCCAGCCCTCATAAGAGAAATTATCGCCATATGGACTGTGGTTACCAAAATGAAGATTATGAAACCAACCACAATATGCTGAATCATGTCCTTTTTCCTGAACATCCTTAAATGCCCAGAATTCTCTGCCGACATGGTTGAATACGCCATCAAGAATTACTCTTATACCATTGTTATGTAATTCCTTGCATATTTTTTTAAATGATTCATTATCACCTAATCGTTTATCAATAACCTTATAATTTATTGTGTCATATCCATGTTCAACTGATTCAAATACAGGTCCGAAATAAATTGCATCAATATTTAGTTCCTTAAAGCTTTCTATCCAGTCATAAATTTTATCAAGGCTATAAACAACATTTTCATTTTCATTAAATTTAGATGCTCCACAAAAGCCTAGCGGATATATATGGTAAACTATTGCGTTTTCATACCAAAATGCCATAAATATTTCGCCTCCTATTACATTTTACCCTCTATATAGTATGTAGCTTCCATATCAGCAACACTCAAAGCGAATGCCAATGGAAACATTTCAAATGCATCACCGATTGCCCGTTTATCCTCGATTCCGGAAAAGCCCATGTGATAGCGGATAGCAAACGCCTCCTCTCTAGAAAGACGCATAAAACCAGAAATTATATAAACAGATTTTTCACCATGTCCATAAGGAAGATTGTCTTCAAACTCATAAGTTGGAACCTGTCGCCAAATGCCATCTTCGCCCTTGACATTTCTAGTCCCTTTTTTATATGTATTAATTTTGCATACATCATGTAAAAGAGCAGAAATAGCAATGGTTTCCTCACTGTAATTCATATTATACATACTTTTTACTCTGTCACGACTTAAATAGTCTTTAAGGCAATGATAAACATTGACGCTATGCTCAACAAGTCCACCCTCATATGCTCCGTGATATCTTGTGCTACAGGGTGCGGTAAAAAAGTCGCTTGAACTGGATAAAAGGAATTGCAAGAGTTTATCTGAACCATTTCGTGTAATATTTTTTTCATATATGTTTATAAATTCTTCATGTTTAGTCATAAAAGCCTCCATTATAAATTGTGCTATATATATTTTATCATATAATCAGTTTTGATTCAAGTTAAACATAATATACTAAATAATAACATTTTAGATGATATTTTATGGTAATCTATAATATATGAAAAATAATTATTTTAGCAAAATAACTAATAAAATTTTATAACAATTGTATATTATTATAAACTTTTTTACATAGCTTTATCATATACTTGCCAAAAAAAATATATATGTTATAATGAAAATATTATAATATATTTGGAGGAAAAAATAATGCAAAAGTCAATTAAAAAGTCATTAGCAATTTTTTTAAGCTTGATTATCTGTATTATTGCTATACCAGTAACAATTGTTTCCGCTGAAAATGCGACTTCAGGAGGATTAAGCTATTACAATACTGGTAGTGGTTTGGTAATTACAGGATGTGATGAGGATTTAACTGAGGTTGTAATTCCTGATGATATTAATGGTAATCCAGTTAAAAGCATAGAAAATCAAGCATTCATTGGTTGTACAAAAATAAAAACTATTACTCTAGGAGCGAATGTTTCAAACATAGCTAATGGTGCATTTTCACCATGTACAGGTTTAAGAAATATCTATGTTGATGAAAACAATGACAGATTCTGTGATGTTGACGGAGTACTTTACAATTATGAAATGACAAAACTGGTTGCACATCCAGCAGCAAAGGCACAAGATATTTATGTTATTCCAGATACTGTAGTAGAAATTTTGCCTAGAGCTTTAGCATGGTGTGAATCAATAAACGAGATTATTATTCCTGACAGTGTTACAACTATTGGGAATATGGCATTTTTGTCTTGTTCTAGTTTAACAAGTATTGAAGTACCTGATAGCGTTGTTAGTCTAGGTAGCGAAGCATTCTCATGGAACGAGGGCTTGGAGGAAATTAAACTATCTAAAAATATAGATAGTATCGGGGATAGAATGTTTATTTACTGCTCAAACTTAAAGTCAATTGAAATCCCTGAAGGTGTTAAATCTATTGGTAAAGAAGCTTTTGCATATTGCGAGAGTCTGGAAAATATCGTAATTCCAGACAATGTAGAAAGCATTGGGGATAGAATATTCTCATACTGTTATAATTTGAAGGATATTACTTTATCTCAAAATATAGACAGAATTGGTGATAGAGCATTTTATTTCTGCGAAAAGCTAAATATTATTGATATTCCATTTGGAGTAACAGAAATAGCTGATTATGCTTTTGCATCTTGTCCAGCTTTAGCTGATGTAACAATTCCTGAAAGCGTAGTAAGAATAGGCAACAATGCATTTGCATGGTGTGAAAGCATTACAAGCCTAAACCTTCCAACAAGTGTTGAAACTATTGGTGATTCAGCATTTACACGCTGCATAGGTTTAACAGAAGTGGTAATACCTGAGGGCGTTATAAGCATTGGTGAGCTTGCATTTTCATCATGTAATAATATAAAAAGCGTTTCAATTTCAAGTACAGTTGAGAAAATAGGTGACTATGCTTTCTATTCATGTGGTAGTCTAAACAGTATAGAAGTTCCTGCAAATGTTACAGATATCGGATACAGATCTATTGGATACGGTTATTTCTTAGACGGTAGAAAGTGGATTTATGCAACTTATCCTGGTTTCACAATTATAGGGGATAAGGATACAAGTGCTGAGGCATATGCTGTTGCAAATGGTATTGCATTTGATGGAATCTATGAAATAGGTGACCCAAATGGTGATGGAGTAACAAATATTGCTGATATAGTTAATTTGCAAAAGGTGATTTGTGGTAACACTAAGTTGACTCCAAACCAAGCTACTGCATGTGACCTTAATAATGATGGTAAAATCGATGTTTTTGATTTAATACTATTAAAGCAAATGGTAGCACAAGCATAGACTAAAAGTTTATTATTAGGCGAAATGATTGAGGTATGCTTAATCATTTCGCCATTAATTTTACATAATTATAAGCTTTGCATTATTTTGTTAAAGGCTAAGAACTACATTATTGCTTGAAAGATTGACATGTTTTACAGAATATTATTATGACGAATTAATTAAAATATACATAAAATGTATGGTGTGTAGATATTATGACAGAAATCTGGTATACTATTAAAACAGATTATTATAAAGGATTAATGTGATATAAAACATTGATGAGAAATATATTAACATTAAAAAATGAAACCTTTTGTGTAGTTGCAAAGTTAATATAATGAGGGGAGGAATAATACGATGGCAATACAATCCTTAAAATCTGAAGATTGTATTGATGAAGTTTTTGATGAATATAAAGATATGGTTTTTCGGTTGGCCTATTCTTTAGTAAAAACTCGTCATGATGCACAAGATGTTTGTCATGAAGTTTTTTTGAGATATATCAAAAAGAATCAAGAATTTGAAAATGAGGAACATCGTAAAAAGTGGCTTATAAGAGTAACTGTGAATTGTAGCAAAAGTTTATTTTTATCATCATGGCGTAAAAATAACACAGAATTAGATGAGTCTTTGTATTCAAATTCTGGTGAAGTTGCATCAGAAATAAAAATAGATGTGCATGAAGCCCTATTAAAACTCCCACAGAAATATAAAACGGTGATACATTTATTTTATTTCGAGGAGATGACAATTAAGGAAATCAGTGATACTTTAGGAATAAAGGAATCTACAATCAAAACGCAGCTAAAAAGAGCTAAAGAAAGGTTGAAAGTATTATTGAAGGGAGGGTTTTATGATGAATGAAATAGAAAAATATAAACAGTATTATTCACAGATTAAGCTTGATGAAGATACAGAACAAAGAATAAGGAATGATATTCATTCAGTAAAACGAAAAAAAAACAGTCCTTTTTATATACATACTTTTAATCGATATGCAGCATTGTTATCATGTTTGCTTGTTATGGTTTTCGCTTTGGATAGTATTGTCGGCAGAGAATATACTCTCCCCGTATATCGTGTCGAAACTACTACTCAAGAAACCTCAGTTGATGAGACCGATACGGAAATTATAACAAATAATGAAACTACGGAATATGACAATGGTAATGATTATGAAGAGGATGTAACAGCTGTGCCGGATGTAGACACTTCTTCAGAGTATGTTACTGTTGTTCCGGATATAGATGATGACAATGAAGAATACATAGAAACAGAACATGAAGACAATACTTCGCCGTATAAGGAAACGCAGCATACAACCAATAAAACATCTGGAACAAGACCACCTAAAAACACAGGAACCACAACAAAGCCCTCCTCTCCTACAACTAAGCCAACGGAAACAGTTAAAACCTCCCCTATAACAACATCTGGTACTTCAATTTCTTCCTATCCCACAACTACAACACCTATTGAAACATCATCTGTTATATCAGATATTCAAACAACTACTACATATATAGTAATTACAGAAACATCTATTCCATATATAACAGTTACCGAAGAAGGAGTAGAAGCTTCTGAAACAATTAGAACTGAACTTGAAACAACACAAGCTCATGTAACAACAGTTTATGAAGAAATTGAGGAAAGTGTTGATACAGACGCAACGGGACAAAATTATATTATTAATGTAATGGTTGAAGTTGATGCCAATAAAGATTTATCTAAAGTGATAAACAATAAAACATTTATTGGAATAAGTGATTATTATGTTATTGATTGGGAAATAATCAGCAGCTACGGCAACAAATATGTAGTAAAGTATGTATTAAAACTATCAAACCAAACTTGGGAGAATACTAATTCAGCTGTATTATGGATAAATAACAACCCAATAAATGGCCAGGTATATGTTTATCTAAGTAGAAATTAAATTGTGAATCAAATTAGAAACAGATAATAAAACGAGTATAATTAAAATACCCCTACATTTTGAATATAGGGGTATTTTAATTTAGTATCATATTTAATGGAATCTCATTTAATATCCATCGCCTTGTAACAGGATTTTTCATGTTGACATCATAATCCACCCAGCACACCGTATTTGTAGAATTAAGTATTGCAATTCCCCTTCGCAACCCTTTTTGTGGTTTGGTATCAGGATTGTTTGAAAGCCACTTTATTACTTTTTCCATTCTGGAGTCCTGTCGGTATAGACATTTTGGAATTCGGCCGGATGGGTTGGTGGAAAGTCTGTCACGAATAAGTAAGTCGCGTAAAATTTCACGCTCTACATAAGGTAATGTTGCACAGAATTCTTGTAGGATAGCTGTATAATCATCTAGCGACACGCCATGTCCATGTCCAGTCTTCTTAGCAAATTCAGAGTAGAATTCAAATGGAGATATACCACTTGTATTTAATACATAATCTATTGTTAAATGAAAGCGTCCACTATTATAAACTTTATTTATAGCATCTTCTGCAAGGTGTAGTAATCTAATATCCTCAACTGAAAGATAAGGTGTTGATTGAACCTGATATGGTGCATTTTTATCGAAATCACATGGAAATGTTTGCGGATTATTTCGCATTTCACTGCCATGAAGCAGTTTTAAAAAGCCAAGCTGGAGCATTTGTGCTTTTAAGTTATAAGCCCTGTTAAAGCTATTTATAAAACTGTTTAAATCCTCATGAGGTAATCCGGCTATTAAGTCGATATGAATATGCATATTTCCCATAGCGATAAGACGCTGAATATTTGTTTGTAAAACCTGAGTATTAGTTTTACGGTTAATTGCTGCTAGAGTTTTTTCATTAAATGACTGTATGCCAATTTCAAGCTGAACTGCACCAATCGGCATTTGTTCAAGCAGGACAAATGTTTCTTCCTTTAGGATATCCCCAGCAATTTCAAAATGAAAGCAAACACCTTTAGGTATCTCCTTTCCATAAGAGTTTAAAATAAATTGCAAGATTTTATTTGCATGAGAGGGGTTTGCATTAAAGGTTCTATCAACAAATTTGATTATCTGAGCACCACTATTTGCAAGCCTTATTAGGTCAGGAAATACCGTATCCAAGTTAAAATATCGTGGTTTATCGCAACTTCCCGATAAACAGAATGCACAGGAATATGGGCATCCACGACTTGTTTCAAAATAAGCGATACGATTGTGAATTGCATCAGAATAGCCAGATAAGAGTGGGGATGGGATTTTCTTCTTAGGTGCAACAGCTTCAATTTGGTAAATATTATTGCTGACATCCCGCCCACAAACTCCTGGAATTTCCTTGTAGATTTGTTCGGGCAATGGTTTGTTTATGTCATTAAATATGATAGCTTTTAAAAAATCAGGAAAACTTTCCTCCCCCTCACCAGTCAAGATATAATCTATTTGCAAATTATTTTTAATAATATCTCTTGCACAATAACTTACCTCTGGACCACCTAAAACGATAATAACATTAGGTAAGTGCTGTTTTAACTTATTACAAAGGGCAAGAGTTTGGTTAATATTCCATATGTAACAGGAAAATCCGACAATAGCAGGGGACATAGCGATTATTTTTTCGAGAATATCTTCCGTTGGCTGATTTATGTTACATTCTATAATCTTAATATTGTTGTATAGTTCAGGTGCATATTTTTTTACACCAGATTTTAAACACCATGGAGCAGGTGAGGCGTGTATATATTTTGCATTCAGCACACTAAGCACTATTATTTTTTCCATATCCTTCTCCATTCTGAAATTTATTAATTTATTATTTTAATTATAGCAAAGTATTTAATTTATATCAAGATACGCTTATATCTTTGAACTTTTGCAAGGATAAATAATTCTTGAAAGAAATATTTGAATATGGTATAATTTTAAAAAGGGTGTGAGGTATGGTATGAATTTATTTGATATTGAAAAAGTTACTGATTCAGATGAGTTAATAGAAATATTGACTGATAATAAAAATATAAGAATTGAAAGGATAATTTCTGCAGGACATATTTCGCCGCAAGGCTTTTGGTATGACCAGGATGAAAATGAATTTGTAGCTTTGTTACAGGGAGAGGCTATTATAACATTTGAAGATGGGAGAATAAAGCTTAAAGCAGGGGATACTTTAATAATTCCTGCACATAAAAAGCATAGAGTAGATTATACAACTTCAGAACCATTATGTATATGGCTTTGTGTTTTTTATTAATGTTAAAAAGCTGTCAGATTAGCTCTGACAGCTTTTTGTTTATGGTGTAAGCCTATTAATATCTCTTGGGAACATACTTGTTTGTCTGATATTGGATAAATTGAGTAGTTTCATAACCAATCTTTCAAGACCGATTCCAAGACCACCATGTGGTGGGAGTCCGTATTTATGTGCTTCAAGGTAATATTTGAAATCTTCTGGGTCAAGACCCATTGACTGAAGCTTTGCAATCTGCTCATCATAATCATGAATACGCTGACCACCACTTGTTATTTCAAGACCCCTGAAAAGCAAATCAAATTTGCAAGCAAGACGAGGGTCTTTCTTATCATTCATAGCATAGAATGGAGGTTTTGAGGATGGGAAATGAGTTACAAAAATAAATTCAGAGTTAAATTCCTTTTTAGCATATTCACATAGATTTACCTCATCCTCAGGCTCTAAATCCAATTTATTTTTTGAAGCCTTATCACCAAGCACTTCCTTTGCCTCAAGCAAAGTAAGTGCAGGAATTTTATCAATAACAGGTAATTTAGCGTCCAAAATTTTAATTTCAGGTTGATAATTTTCTTCAAGGTAACTTACAATATATTTTAACAATGCTGTTTCCATATTCATAACATCATACATACTATCAATATAACCCATTTCGAAATCCAAGCTAATATATTCGTTAATATGTCTTGAAGTTGAATGTTTTTCAGCACGATAAACGGGTGCGATTTCAAATACTCTATCGAAGAAAGCAACAGCAGTTTGCTTATAGAACTGAGGTGATTGGTTTAGAAAAGCAGGCTTATCGAAATATTCGATATGAAAAATATTCGCACCGCCCTCAGCGCCCTGAGCTACAATTTTAGGAGTATGGATTTCAGTAAAATCATTTTTTAACATAAACTCTCTAAATCCATTACATACGCCTTCTTGAAATTTAAAGATAGCTCTTTCGTATGGATTTCTAAGAGCAACAGAACGCATATCCAAATTAACATCTAAAGAACAACCTAATTTTTTATGTGAAACATGCAAAGGATAGTCATTATTCATTTTAGCAATAACTTTAATAGACTTTAACAGGATTTCGATACCATTATATGCTCTATCATCTTCTTTAACAGTACCGACAACCTTAACATAACATCCTTCTTTTACATCTTCAAGAGTATCGCTACAATTATCGGGTGAATAAATAGTCTGAATGAGATATCTTCCTGTTCTCAAAATAACGAATGCAAATTCACTCATTTTTCTTACTTTATGAACACAGGCAGATATTTCAATGTCCTTGCCAATAGAACTTATAGCCTCTTCGACATCAAATTCCTTAATAAGCTGACTACCGTCAATTTTTAACATATATAAAAACACTCCAATCGATTTATAGTAAATTAACTACTTTAACTTAGCTTCAAGAGTTTCTTTTATTACCTGAGGTGTGCAGACTCCCTTTAGTTTCTTTGTGCATTGACCCATCAAGAAACCAAATACTTTAGTTTCACCATTTTTATACTGTTCAACAACAGCAGCATTTTCAGCTAGGACAGTTGATATAATTTCATCAGCTTTAGAAATATCGTTGACAATGAGAAACCCATTCTCCTTAGCAATATCTTCAGGTGATTTTCCTGTTTCAACCATAAGTCGTAGTATTTTTTTAGCATCATTTTTTGAAACCTTATCGGTATCAGCCATCTCTATTAAGCTAGCAAATTCCTTTGCTGAAAAAGGTAAATTATCCATAGAAACCTCTCCAAGATTTACTCGCCTTAGAAGTTCTACGGTAATAAAATTTGAAACGGATATCGGATTATTATAATTTTTTACTGTTTCATCATAAAAGTCAGAAATCAGTTTTTGATTTACAATAATTTGTGCATCAGTTTCAGACAAACCATATTCATTGATATAACGCTCAAGTCTTTTGTCTGGCATTTCAGGCAACTCAGCCCTGATAGCCTCTAAATCCTCATCAGTTAAATTAACCTGTGGAATATCTGGGTCTGGGAAATAGCGATAGTCATGAGCATCTTCTTTGTTTCTCATTGACTTTGTTTCGCCACGATTATCATTAAAGCGTCGTGTTTCCTGAATAATTCTTTCGCCATTATCGAGCATTCTTGATTGACGCTTTATCTCATATTCGATTGCACGACCTATTGATTTTAGAGAGTTTAGATTCTTGATTTCAACCCTTGTTCCGAATTCAGTATCCTCAGGCTTCATCAATGAAATATTAACATCGCAACGTAAAGCACCCTGTTCCATCTTACAGCTGCATACACCTGTATATTGAAGTAAAAGGCTAACCTGTTCTACAAAGGCTTTAGCCTCCTCAGCGGAGTTAATATCAGGTTCTGTAACAATTTCAATGAGAGGTATTCCGCCACGATTTAAGTCAACGAGTGATACGGCATTAAAATCGTCATGAATAAGTTTTCCAGCATCCTCTTCAAGATGAATGCGGTTAAGCCTTATTTTTTTCTCCTTACCATCAACATGAATAGGGACATATCCGTTAATACAAAGAGGAAATTCAAGTTGTGAAACCTGATATGCTTTAGGCAGGTCAGGATAGAAATAGTTTTTTCTGTCAAAAACAGAGAATTTATTTATTTCACAATTCATAGCTAAACCAGCTTTAATGGCATATTTAACAGCTGTTTTATTCAGAACAGGCAAAGTACCAGGCATACTTGAACATCCAGGACAGCAGCGGCTATTTTGTTCTCCACCGAATTCAGCACTACATGAACAGAATATTTTTGATTGAGTTAAGAGTTCAGCATGAATTTCAAGACCAATTACTGGAATATATGACATATTAAAACCTCCTTATATTAGCTCAGGAGAAACAGCATTAAAGCTTTTCTCAAAAGCATCAGCAACCTGAACAATAGTTGCTTCATCAAATTTTTTACCTATAATAGACATACCGATAGGCATACCGTTTGAATCATATCCACAAGTTGTAGAGATTGCGGGAAGTGAAGCGATATCAGATGATACGGTACAGATATTATCTAAATAGGTTTTGAAAGGAGTTGAAATATTTTCATCT
>JAAYPV010000096.1 GCA_012519635.1 Clostridiales bacterium | reverse complement strand
CACAAACGGCATTACAATTAAAAAATAATATTTATAGCTAACCCCACCAATATAAATTCCAATAACCAGCATTAATACCGATACAAGAAGTGCTATACGGTATCTATATTCTGATATATACCTTTCTTTTAGGCAAAAGCTGAATATCCCTAATATTATCATAACTGTTGCAACGCTGTTATAAATAATGTTGTTAAATATAGTTGATAATATATAAACTAATCTATCTATTAAACCATAATCCCCAGAATAAAGAAAAACATTGGAGTAAATATAAACATATAACCAATCCTTAATAGCACCGTTTACTGCAAAATAAATTATAAATGGTATTGTCGCTAAAAATATACCGCCTGCAAATACAGCTACCTTTAAAAAAGCTTCCCTATATCTTTTTTGCATAAGCGATAAAATAAAAAAACTTACTATAAAGCCTAAATGAAATCCAAGCAACGAAAACTTTATCCACAAAATACACCCGACAAATATTCCGTTTATAAGCATTGTTTTATATGAAAACACACCCTGAAAATCACTCTTATATGCCTTCAGTAATGTGTATAGCCCATATGCAAGAAGTGGTAAGCAAAACTCCTCAGCATTATCCCCTCGCCTGTAACAATATGTTGTTGCAACTAATATCCCTGCAAAGATTGTTGAATATATCGATAATTTCTCATCTATGAAAAGCAGTGAAATTTTATTCAAAATACTCAAAAAAAATGCGTAAAACAATATCTGTATTACAAAAACTCCTATAAACGATTTCTCTGTTATCAAAGCAGCAACAGCATTTATAAAATACAAAAGTGGTCCTTTTTGTTCAAATAAATCACGATACGGAACCAATCCGTTTATAATCCCCTTCCCCACTGTAAAAAAACAATTCTGGTCCACCCAATTGTGAATTGGAAACAAAAATGATGTCATGGAGCAAAATGTCAATATTATAAACGATACGCTTAAAAACAGTAGAAATTTACAAAGCTGCTTTTTACTTAAAACGCCAATTATCCCTCCATAAATTATGTCCACCCCCATTATATTTTACTATTATAGCACTAAAGTATAATATCGTCAAAGTTTTGGTTAATAATATTGTAGGATTTATACTTTACTTTTTTGTCGAAATATGATATATTGAATATATCAACAAAATGTAGTGTTTATTCACTTGCATTTATTGTTCCAAGCACAAGATGTAGTTTTTTTAAAGGAGGTACAATTATGAAATTTAACAATGGTATTTGGAATAATGAAATCAATGTCAGAGATTTCATTGTAAGAAACTATACGCCCTATGACGGAAATGCAAGCTTCCTTGCACCACCGACTGAAAAAACAAAAAAACTCTGGAATAAGGTTTTAGAACTTTTAAAAGAAGAAAGAAATCGTGGCGGAGTTTATGATATTGATGAGAAAACTATTTCAACCATTACCTCTCATTCATGTGGATATATCGATAAGAATTTAGAGGAGATTGTCGGACTTCAAACAGATGAGCCTTTAAAACGCGCTATCATGCCCTTTGGCGGAATAAGAATGGTCCATACCTCCCTTAAAGCATATGGTAAAGAGCTTCCTCCTGAAATTGATAATATTTTTAAATATCGTAAAACTCATAATGATGGTGTTTTTGATGTATATACAGACGATATGCGAAAGGCAAGACGCTCTGGTATAATTACCGGTTTGCCCGATGCATACGGACGCGGAAGAATTATTGGTGACTACAGGCGTGTTCCTCTTTATGGCGTGGACAGGCTGATTGAGGATAAAATCAGAGCAAAAAAATCTCATGATTCTGAGCCAATGTATGGGGAATTGGTTAAGCATATTGAGGAGATTTCCGAACAAATTAAGGCTTTGAAAGAACTAAAGGAAATGGCTGCCTCATATGGATTTGATATCTCCAGACCTGCTGAAAATACAAAAGAGGCATTCCAATGGCTATACTTTGCATACCTCGCTGCTATCAAAGAGCAAAACGGTGCTGCAATGTCAATCGGCAGAATTTCTACATTCCTTGATATCTATGCTGAACAAGACCTCAGAAACGGAGTATTTACTGAAGAGGAAATACAGGAACTTGTTGACCATTTTGTTATGAAACTCAGAATGGTTCGATTCTTGAGAACTCCTGCATATGATGAGCTTTTCTCAGGCGACCCTACTTGGGTTACTGAAGCAATCGGTGGTATGTGCGAAGACGGTCGACATATGGTTACTAAGATGTCATATCGTTTCTTGCATACACTTGTAAATCTTGGCCCTGCACCTGAGCCAAATCTAACAGTACTTTGGAGTGATAAATTACCTGAAAACTTTAAGGAATTCTGTGCCAAAATATCAATAGAAACCTCATCAATTCAATACGAAAATGATGAACTTATGCGTGAAAAATTCGGTGATGATTATGGTATTGCTTGCTGCGTTTCAGCTATGAAAATTGGTAAGCAAATGCAGTTTTTCGGGGCAAGGGCTAATCTTGCAAAGGCTTTGTTATATGCATTAAATGACGGCCGTGATGAAATATCTGGTGAAAGGCTATGTGAAGGCGTAGGTCAAATTTCAGATGGTCCCCTCAAATATGATGAAGTTATGGAAAAGTTTGACTATGTTTCAGAATGGCTTACAAAACTCTATATAAACACATTGAACATTATTCACTTTATGCATGATAAATATTGCTATGAACGCTTGCAAATGGCTTTGCATGATGAAGAAATTGTCCGTACTTCTGCTTGCGGAATTGCTGGCCTTTCAGTTGTTATCGATAGCTTATCAGCAATTAAGTATGCTAAGGTTACACCTATTAAAAATGAAGATGGCTTAATTGTTGACTTTGAAATAGAAGGTGATTACCCTAAATTCGGTAATAATGATAGCCGTGTTGACGAAATAGGAACTATGATTGTTGAGCGTTTTATGACCCGTCTTTCAAAACGCAGAACATATCGTAACTCAATCCCTACTATGTCAATCCTCACAATTACCTCAAATGTAGTCTATGGTAAAAAGACTGGCTCTACTCCTGATGGACGAAAAGCTGGTGAGCCTTTTGCTCCCGGTGCTAATCCAATGCATGGTAGAGATACAAACGGTTGTATTGCCTCAATGCTATCAGTTGCAAAGATACCTTATGACTTTGCTGAGGATGGTATATCATACACATTCTCAATTGTTCCAGCAGCACTTGGCAAAACAGATGAGTCAAAAATCAAAAACCTAGTTTCATTACTTGACGGATATATTAAAGAAAAAGGGCATCATATAAATGTCAATGTTCTTAACCGTGAAACATTACTTGACGCTATGGATCATCCTGAAAAATATCCTCAATTGACAATTCGTGTTAGTGGATACGCTGTTAACTTTATTAGACTTACCCGTGAACAACAGCTAGATGTTTTACACAGAACATTCCATACAATGATGTAATAACAGTAAAAGGATTTGTTAAAATGACATATGGTTATATCCATTCCTATGAAAGCTTTGGAGCTTTAGACGGTCCTGGAATACGCTTTGTAGTGTTTCTTTCCGGCTGTCCTCTCCAATGCCTCTACTGTCATAATCCAGATACATGGATACAGAATACAAAAATTAAAACTACTGCTGATGAGTTAATCGCAAAGGTGTTACCATATAAAAACTTTATCTCCAATGGTGGTGTGACCATCTCTGGCGGTGAACCCCTATTACAGGCAGATTTCTGTGAAGAGTTTATTCTTAGCTGTAAAAGAAATGATATCCACACCGCAATTGATACCAGTGGTATCATTCCTTTAGATATTTCTAAAAAAGCAATTGAATTTGCTGACCTGATTTTGCTTGATATTAAAGAAATTGATGAAGAGGACTGTATAAAACTCACTGGCAAGTCAAATAAAAATACCTTTGCAACACTTGAATATTGCGAACAAATAAATAAACCCGTATGGATAAGGCATGTTTTATTACCTCAATACACGCTTAAGGAAGACAAGCTAAAACGACTTGCAGAATATCTTAAAGGCTTTTCCTGCATTAAAAAAATTGAGCTTCTGCCATACCATGTAATGGGGAAATATAAGTGGAAGGAGCTTTGTATGCCTTACGCACTTGAGGATATCGACCCACCTACTGACAAAGAGGTTGCAGATGCTAAAGCAATATTCGGATTAACTTAATACTATAAAATTAGCCATACTGAAATTCAGTATGGCTTTTTTGATATCTCTTACATATTTATTTTATAACTCTATTTCCTATGCAGCTACATTATGTATCATTTTTTACAACCTCGCCAGGAAGGCGTAATGCTAAAAACAAAGCTGCTATCCAGGTAACACCAGTAAACCCCAATAAATTCAACAACAAAACCTTATTACGCAGGTAAATTCGCTTTTTTCTTGCTATCCTTATAGGCAATAAAAACAATGGTGATGCTAATAACAACAAAACTAAAAATATAAAGTACACTCCCATAAATCCTAAAATTATATTCAGTGAAAGTAATTCCTTAACTATTGCTGATAAAAACGAGTTGGGAAATATAAGAGATACATCATATCCTAATATAACCATTATAAGTGATAGCACAAATGAATAAGCATT
>JAAYPV010000014.1 GCA_012519635.1 Clostridiales bacterium | reverse complement strand
GCTAAGCTAGCAGCAGATGTCGACCAGAGCGGTACTGTTGATGCTGATGATGTAAAGTATCTCAAAGAATTCGTTTTAGGAAAGATTGGAGAGTTTCCGGTAGCTGAAAAGCCAGAACCACCAGAACCAGAGAAGCCAGCATTTAATTATGAAGCAGCAGTTCAGTATAAGGCTGCTCCAGACCACTATTTAAGTCCTTGTACACAGTCGGGAAAGGTTGTCAAGGAAACATATAACAGTATAAACGGAGTTAAGAGCCTGAATGTGTATCTTCCTTATGGATATGATTCAAGCAAAAAGTATAATATTTTCTACCTCATGCATGGTGGTGGTGAAAATGAGAATACAATTTTTAGCAATGATGTTAAGCTAAATCTTATTCTTGACCATATGATTATGAATGGAGAGCTTGAGCCTATGATTGTAGTAACGCCTACATTTAATGGTGGAGGCTGTACTGCTCAGAATTTCTATAATGAATTTAGGGAAAATGTAATACCGTTTGTAGAGAGCAAGTATTCTACATATGCAGAGTCAACAACTCCTGAGGGAATTGCGGCTTCAAGAATGCACAGGGCTTATGGTGGATTTTCGATGGGAGCAGTTTCTACATGGGCTGTAATGGTTAATTGTTTAGATTATGTTGGATACTATATGCCACTTAGTGGGGACCATTGGTCGGGCAACACTCCACAGGATAAGGCTAAATCAATTACATCTGCAATTGACAAATCCGGGCTTTCAAAGAGGCAGTATTTCATTTTTGCAGCTACTGGTTCAGAGGATATAGCGTATCCTAACATTGGACCTCAGATTGAGGCTATGAAGCAGTATCCACATTTTGATTATACTTCAGATTTTTCTAAGGGTAATTTTTATTTCCTTGTAGCTCCAGGAACAACTCATTGGTGGGGATTTGTAAGGCATTATATTTATGATGCACTTCCATATTTCTTCCATGAATAAGGGAAAACCTCAGCTAACGCTGAGGTTTTTTATTTCTTTAAAATAGAAGTAAAGCCTAAGGAATATGACTGTTAAAACGAAAATTTATAGTATAAGTTCCGCTATGATAGCATTCGAAATCAAAAACCCCTTCGGCGTTAAAACGATTGTGTCATTATTTATTTTGACTAAACCAGCTTTCTCAAGGGGAGTAGCCTTGCTAATTACTCTTTCTGAGTGTTCCTTAAAATCAGACAAGCACAACCCCTCCTTAAGCCTGAGCCGAAGCATTGCCATCTCCTCAAAGCTTGTGGAATTTTCCTCCGTAACTATTTCAATTTGCCTGTCATATTTAATGAAGTCTTCTAAGGAATCGGGTACAGCAGTTCTTTTCCCGTTGAAATAAGAATGTGCAGACGGACCAATTCCAATATACTCTAGGCATTTCCAGTATTTAAGATTATGCTTGCTTTCAAATCCTTTTTTAGAAAAGTTTGATATCTCATATTGAGCAAAGCCCTTTTTTTCAAGCATTTCAATCATCAGCAGGTACATATCTGAAACCAAATCCTCATCGGGCAAGCTGTTGATAATTTCCTGCTTATTAAAATCAGTATTGTCCTCAATTTTAAGGATATAGGCTGACACATGGTTTATTGGCATCTCGCAAAGCTGATTAATTGAGTAAGAAAGACTATCCATAGTCTGACCTATAATTCCGACCATTAAATCGCATGATATATTTCTAAATCCTGCCTTATAAGCAGATAAAACGGTGTTTTTGGCGTCATTGAAGCTATGAATTCTGCCAAGAGCTTTTAGTTCATTGTCAACACATGACTGAACGCCAATGGAGAGTCTGTTTACACCAATATTATATAGTTGCAGCAGCTTTTCGGGAGATACTGTTTTAGGATTTATTTCAATTGTTATTTCAGCATCATGAACTGTAAAGTTTTCTGTTATTGTTTTTAAAATATCGGAAATATATTCGACTGGCAAAAGAGAGGGAGTGCCCCCTCCGAAATAGATTGTGTCTATTTCGGCACTCCCCCTATCAGATTTTATATTTCTTATAACAGCATCAGTATAAAGCCTTGCAATTTTTTTGCCAAAGCTGACTGAATAGAAATCACAATACGGGCATTTTTTTGCACAAAACGGCACATGAATATAAAGCCCAACCTTATTTTCTGTTGACATCTATCCTCCATGTTTTTTCAAGTTCAAAGAAAAACGCATCAAAAACTCTTGAAATAATGAAATACAGACCGAATAAAACCAGAGAGAATGTGATTAAGTTATTAGGGTCTTTGTAGGATTTTATGATAATTGCTATAAATATAGTTAAACTTAAGATTGCATGAAAAACCGTTGATTCCCTGCCATTAACACAACGCCCACCACAATTTGGGCATTTATACCCTTTTGATTTTAAAGAGCCTGCAAAAGCCTTTCTAAAACGGGAAACTGTATTCTCATTACAATATGGGCATTTAAACTTTTTCATAATAACCTCCTAATCAAGTTTTAGCACACTCATAAAGGCTTCCTGGGGAACTTCAACGGTACCTAGCTTGCGCATACGCTTTTTACCTTCCTTTTGCTTTTCGAGAAGCTTTTTCTTTCTGGTAATGTCACCGCCATAGCATTTAGCAAGTACATCTTTACGCATAGCCTTAACTGTTTCTCTTGCAATAATTTTACCGCCGATTGCAGCTTGAATAGGAATTTCAAACATTTGTCTTGGAATACTTTCCTTTAGCTTTTCAACAATTTTTCTTGCTCTAGCATAGGAGTTGTCAGAATGAACAATAAATGAAAGTGCGTCTACAATATCTCCGTTTAAAAGGATGTCCAGCTTAACAAGCTTAGATTGAGCATAGCCAAGCATTTCATAGTCAAATGAGGCATAACCTTTTGTACGGGATTTCAAAGCATCAAAGAAGTCATAAACAATTTCATTTAATGGCAACTCATAACGCATACTTACTCTTGTTTCATCAAGATAAACCATATCCTTAAAGATACCTCTGCGTTCCTGACAAAGCTCCATGATGTTGCCGACATAATCAGATGGAGTAAGAATTTCTGCCTTTACCATAGGCTCCTCAGCGGACATAATTGAACCAGCGTCAGGATAGTTTGTAGGGTTGTCGATATAAACGGTTTCTCCATTTGTAAGAGTTATTTTATAAATAACAGATGGAGCTGTTGTGATAATATCAAGATTATATTCGCGTTCAATTCGTTCTTGGATAATTTCCATATGGAGTAGCCCTAAGAATCCACATCTGAATCCAAAGCCAAGAGCAACAGAAGTTTCAGGTTCAAAGGAAAGTGACGCATCATTAAGCTGTAGTTTTTCGAGTGCTTCCCTCAAATCACCATATTTAGCACCATCAGCAGGATAGATACCGCTGAACACCATTGGATTAACTCTTCTGTATCCAGGCAAAGCCTTTTCGCAAGGGTTATCAACAAGAGTAACAGTATCACCGACCCTTGTTTCACTTATATCCTTGATAGCAGCAGCGATATAACCAACCTCTCCAGCTTTGAGTTCGCCAACATTGTTAAAGCTGGTTGCATCTAGGTATCCTGTTTCAACAACTGTATATTCTGCACCAGTGGCGATAAGTCTAATTTCGTCACCAATTCTAACTTTACCCTCTTTTACTCTTATATAAATTATAACTCCTTTATATGAGTCATAATAGCTATCGAAAATCAATGCTTGTAGTGGGGCATTCTCATCTCCAGTTGGAGCAGGAATATCCTTAACAATTCTTTCGAGGACAGCTTCGATATTGGTTCCGAGCTTTGCGGAGATCTTTGGTGCATCCATAGCATCAATTCCAATAACACTTTCAACTTCACTACATACTTTTTCTGGGTCTGCTGAAGGCAGGTCTATTTTATTTACAACAGGTACAATAGCTAAATCATGCTCAAGTGCAAGGTAGGTATTTGCCAATGTCTGAGCTTCAATACCTTGAGTTGCGTCAACAACAAGTATTGCTCCCTCACAGGCAGCAAGTGAACGGGAAACCTCATAATTGAAGTCAACATGACCGGGAGTATCTATAAGGTTGAAAATATATGTTTCTCCGTCCTCTGCTTTATAGGTAAGCCTTACCGCACGAGCCTTAATTGTAATGCCTCTTTCGCGTTCGATATCCATATTGTCAAGAAGCTGTTCTTCCATATCACGATCTGCAACTGTATAGGTTTTTTCTAATATTCTGTCTGCGAGTGTTGATTTTCCGTGATCTATATGTGCAATAATACTAAAATTCCTTATTTTATCAATTGACAAATTACATTCCTCCAAAGTGAAGTTTCAAATTTAAGGCTAATCCAGCTTTTTCTTTTCATTTTCAAGAACTCTCATTAAATCCTCAAAGGTAGCCGAGCTTTTACTTGAAGAAGTATTTTTATTTGTTTGATTTATGTATCTGTTTTTTATGTCATCCATTTTTGTTGAAGAGTTTGCTTTTTTAGCAACTGTTTGCTTAGGTTCAGCAGCTTTGCTTTCAGTTGGAATTGTTTCAGTTGCACCAGCATCGTCATAGGCTCTTTTTTGCAATGCAAGCTTTATTGCGGTTGCCTTTTCGTCAATATTATTTTTTGCAGGTGCATCAGGAGTATTATTTATGTTTACTTGAGTGACTTTAACCTTATTATCGGAGGCAGCTTTTTCAGCAGCTTTCATTGCCTCGGCATTTCTGCGTCTGTATTCTGAAAAATCGCCTTGTGGGTTAAATTGTTCAGCTCTCTGAAGTCTTTCCGTTGCTTTTCTTTTAGCAACTTCAACATCTTCATCGTCATCAATATCGAACAGAACCTTTTTTTTCACCTCATCAGTTTTAGCTTTTTTAAGTTCGGTATCCATATTATGGGGTCCTGTTTTTTTGCTGACACGCTTTTGTGAAAAGTTTTCAGATATTGATTCTTTTTTTGCAAGGAAATCCTCACTTGAATTTATATCATCATTAGCTTCAAAAAGAGGGGTGCTGACCTGTTTTCTTTTTTTAGGCATTCTTTCAAGCATAACAGGAATATCATAATCGTCGAAAAGTCCGTTCCTTTGTTTTCTGGCGTTAATACTGCTAGTTATAATAATTATAATTAAAATAATGCTGGGTAAAATGAGGAATAAAGCTATGCCTACTGTGCTTTTTAAAGATGAAACTATAAAGCCAAATTCCTTACTGGAAAAATTGCATTTAGCAAGTATATCCTTCTCAAGAACTTCAACAGTTCCTTCATATTTAGTATTATCAACCTTCAGATGATAGTATGTACCATCAGCTTCACTGACTATATCATAAATTCTTGACACTGCGGTCTTAGTTTTATTTTCAGCATCAGTGTAATTATACATGATAACATTGCCTTTTTCTAAATTTGTTGTTTCATCCTTATCTGCGATAATAATTGTGTTTTTAGCTATTTCGGGCATCATTTCATCTGTTTCTATTAATAGCAATGTTTTGCCAAACATATTTCGTGGTGTATGGCTTTTTAGGAATAAAAGATTGACAGTTATAGAAATGGCAATAATTATGGATAACAGCACAATAATTACAATTTTTAAAGGGGAAAACACAGACCTTTCATTGTTATACATATACTCGTCCTCCAGACAACACAATATTTATTTTCGCTCTTTAACAGTTCAAAATACTTTAATCTATATTATAACATGCCTTTAAGTAAAATACAATTTTTATTAAAAAATATTTTTAAATTTTTAAATAAAAATTAAATTATTTTTAATACTTAAAAAATTATTCAAATAATTTGTAGAAATATTGTGTTTTATGATTAAAAAGCAGGTGGATTCTTTGAAAAATCGAAAGAATAAATGCCAACAAAATATATTATTTCAACTTAATATTTGCATATTGTGCCTAACAAACGCTTAAAATTCAAATTTATACAAAAAAACGCTATAAGTTGAAAAAAGGCTTGACAATTATATGTATTTGATATAGAAAAAGTTTTTATCTTGACATATGAACTTTTTTATTATATTATTGTTATAGAACAAGAAAAAAGTATGTAGGGTTTATGAACACTGAATGTGTAAGACCTTTAGGCTTAGGGTGGTGCTTTGTGAATAAATTATTGGTGGACCTAGAAAAACTGGATGTTGATGTTAATAAAACTTTAAGTAGATTTATGGATAATGAAGAGCTTTATCTAACCTTTTTATATCGTTTTCCTAATGAAAATAAATTTAACGAGCTGAAGGAAAAAATTGAGAATGAGGAATATGATGATTGCATACTTGTGATTGCACATACTTTAAAGGGTCAGACTGCGAATCTTGGTATGAATGGTATTTATCGTCTTGTTTGTGAGATTATGAAGAGCATTAAAAAATCTCAGTTTAATGAAATCAAGGAGAAATTTCTTGCTTTAGAAGAAAACTATAACCAGATTTGTGATGTGATTATGAAGTATAAAAGGCTAGTAGTTTAATTTGCAGATACATAAAAATGACTTGTTAACTGAAGTTAACAAGTCATTTTTTAATCCTTTAAATATTTCTCAATAATGAATTTAGGTCGATGCTTTGCTTCTAGGTATATCTTGCCAACATATTCACCAATTACTCCGATTGCTAAAAGTTGAAGTCCACCTATTGCCCAGATTGAAACAATGGTTGACGTCCAGCCTTGAATGGTAGCGCCTGTGAAATGTCTGATAAGAAAGTACAAAAGCATTAAAAGGCTGATACCAAAGATAAGAAAACCAGTTGTTGTAATAAGCCTTATAGGTTTAATTGAAAGAGATGCTATACCCTCAAATGCAAAAGCAAGCATTTTTTTAAGAGGGTATTTAGACTCACCCGCAAAGCGCTCTTTTCTTTCGTAGGTAACTATCCCTGATTTATAACCAATCATAGGGACAATTCCTCTTAGAAAGAGGTTTACCTCACCGAAATCCTCAAGAGCCTCAAGTGCACGCTTGCTCATAAGTCTGTAATCAGCGTGATTAAAAACGATATCAACACCCATGAGCTTCATTAGCTTATAAAAGCCTTCTGCAGTTGTTCTTTTGAAAATGGTATCGGTTTTTCTTGCACTTCTTACGCCGTAAACAATATCACAGCCATCATGGTGCTTGTCCACCATTTCATCAATTGCATTAATATCGTCCTGCAAGTCAGCGTCTAAGGAAATTGCGATATCGCAGTAGTCCTTAGCTGTCATTAAACCTGCAAGCAAAGCATTCTGATGACCTCTGTTCCTTGATAGCTTGATGCCCTGAAACAGAGGATTATCTTCATGTAATTTCTCAATTATTTTCCATGTTTCATCCCTTGAGCCATCATCAACTAATACAATTCTGCTTTTATCCGATATTTTTCCCTTATTAATAAGGCTGTTCATTTTTTCAAGCAATTGCTTTGATGTTTCGGGTAAGACTTCTTGTTCGTTGTAACATGGAATTACTAAATATAACACAAACATTTTTAAAATAGCACTCCTTTTAAATTAAGAAGTTTTTTAATATTTACTGTCTTTATACCTGTAAATTGCAAGTTAATCATGATATCTACCATTCTTACTTTAGTCTATTCATTTTAACACATTTACCTTAACAATGTCAACAAACCTATACATAGCACTAATAAATTAACTGATTAATAGGCGAAAGGGTTTCATAATTATTATAGATTTTATAATTTAAATAATTCTATTTTATTCAAGAATGTAACTGTAGAAATATGATGTGGAATATGTTATAATATTTTATTAATACTTGTTTGAAAGAGAGCGAATAATAGTGATTTATTTGGATAATGCGGCGACAACAAAGGTTTGTGACGAGGCAGCAGCGGCGATTACGGCTTGCCTTCAGGGTAATTATGGCAATCCATCTTCGCTGCATAAAATGGGCATTGAAGCTGAGAAGATTATTGATAATGCTAGGAAAATAATAGGTGCGGCATTGGCTTGTGAGCCTGAGTGTATTTTTTTTACATCGGGTGCAACAGAAAGTAATAACCTTGCAATATTTGGTGCAACAGGAGTTTATGGTAGAAGAAAGCGTAAAATCGTAACTACAAGCATTGAGCACCCTTCTGTAAGTGAATGTATGAAAAGGCTGGAGGAGGACGGCTTTGAGGTTATAAGGATTTCTCCGAACAGTGATGGTGAAATTAGTGCTGATGATTTTGCTGATGTGGTAGATGAGAATACCTGTCTAGTAAGTATAATGCTTGTCAATAATGAGAATGGGTATATAGTGCCTGTCGGTAGAATTTTCAAGGATGTTAAGAGGAAAAACCCAGAAATTATTACTCATTGTGATGCTGTGCAGGGGTTTATGAAAATTCCTTTTAAGTCAAAGGAGCTTAATGCAGACCTAATATCAATTAGTGGGCATAAGATTTATTCTGCAAAAGGCGTGGGCGCTATTTATGTAAAAAAGGGAATAAGGCTTAAACCTGTTTGTTATGGAGGAGGACAGGAGAAAGGGTTGCGTTCGGGAACTGAAAGTGTTCCTCTTATTGCAGGATTTGGTGCAACAGTTGAAAGACTGAAGGGCACTTTAGATTTTAGATTAAATAAGGCTAAGGAATTACGGGAATATTTCCTAAATAGGGTGGATAAGCTTGATGATATATCACTTAATTTTAAAGAGGACAATTTGCCCTACATTATAAATGTATCTGTTAAGGGTATTCGTTCAGAGATAATGCTTCATTTTCTTGAGGAAAAGGGGATATATGTATCAAGTGGATCAGCCTGTTCAAAGGGCGCAAGAAGTAATGTTTTAAAGGAATTTGGCTTAAGTGATGAGCTTATCGACAGCTCAATACGGATAAGCACCAGCTTTGAGAATACATTTGAGGATATGGAAGAGCTTATTAATGCAATTGCTGAAGCAAGGCAAAGGTTTAATTATTAAATATTCTTTTCGAAAATTAAAATATATTATAACTTATGTCGCATATACTTGACATGGGATGTGTTGCATGATATACTTTTCCTATTGAAGGAGGGGTTGTCATGGGGAAGAACCTGAGGTTAAAGGCAGCACGAGCTGAAAAAGATATGTCGCAAAAGGATGTAGCGGAGGCTGTTGGCATTACCAGACAGACAATGAATGCAATTGAGAATGGCGACTATAACCCTACAATAAAATTATGCAGAGCAATTTGTAAGGCGTTGGATAGGACTTTGGACGAGCTTTTTTGGGAGAATTAAAATGAAAAATGAACAATTTGATGAATTGCAGATAAGAAACAGGCAGAAGATTTCGTATCAGACAATGTTTTTGCTGCTTGTTACAATATTGATAAATGGAATAGTTAAGGAGTATTTTACCTCAGATTGGGCGAATCCAATACTTGAGGCAAATATTTTGGTAATTATACCTGCATTATATTTTGTCAGTATGTGCATATGGAAGGACGCATATTTTACTGATACAGGCGTTAAATCCAATATTGTGATGTGTATTTTCTTAATATTGGGTGCAATCATGATTTTCCTTGCAATTCCTGATGAAAACAGGTTTATTTACAATAATAAGTTGAATTTTAATCCTACGGGCATATTCTTTGTTGCAATATCAGGACAGTACTGGATAAAAGGGTTAATTGATAGATTTAAAGATAAAGATGATGAGTGAAAGTAAATATACATTATAATAGTGTAAAATACGGAGGATGGTTATGGCGGAGATAATACTTGCAAAATATGGGGAAATGGCCTTGAAGGGCTTGAACAAAAATACATTCGAGAATATATTACTGAAAAATATTAGAAGGCGTTTGAAGAGTATAGGCAATTTTTATATATCAAGGGCACAGTCCACAATTTACATAGAGCCCGAAAATGAAGCTGCGGATTTAGATGAAGCATATGTAGTTTTAAAGAGGATTTTTGGAATATCAACACTTTGCAGGGCAGCTGTTGCTGAAAAGGATTTTGAGGCGATTGTAGCACAAACCATGCGATATCTTGATGATGAGCTGTCCTATGCAAGAACCTTTAAGGTGGAGGCAAAGCGTGCTGATAAGAGGTTTTCTATGAAGTCTCCGGAGATTTGCAGTGAGCTTGGAGGAAAAATTCTTGCGGCATTTCCTCATTTAAAGGTTGATGTGAAAAATCCAGATGTAATAGTAACTGTTGAAATAAGAGATACTAATGCTTATATTCATTCAAAGAAAGAAAGCGGTGCTGGAGGATTGCCTGTTGGGACAAGTGGCAGGGCAATGCTATTGCTTTCAGGTGGAATTGACAGCCCTGTTGCAGGATATATGATGGCTAAAAGAGGAATTGTAATATCTGCAATACATTTTGTAAGTCCGCCATACACATCTGAAAGAGCAAGAATGAAGGTTGAACAGCTTTGTGAGAAAATAACGGACTATTGCGGTGATATAAACTTTTACTGTGTTCCTTTTACGGAAATACAGGAAACAATACGCAAGGAGTGCCCTGAGGAATATTTTACTATAATAATGCGCAGACTAATGGTTGAAATTGCTCAACGCATTGCAGAGCAGGACGGAAGTATGGCGTTGATTACAGGTGAAAGTGTTGGACAGGTTGCAAGCCAGACACTTGAGGCGCTTGTTTGCACAGATACGGTATGTAAAATGCCTATATTCAGGCCTGTTATAGGTATGGACAAGACTGAGATTATTTCTATAGCTCGTAAAATCGACACTTATGACATTTCTATTCAGCCGTATGAGGATTGCTGCACAGTATTTACTCCTAAACATCCTAAGGTAAGACCAAGACTTGCTGACATTGAAGCTGCGGAGGGTAGGGTAGATTTTTCTAAAATGGTTACAAATTCGATTCAGAATACCTATAAGGTTACAATTAAGCTAAAAGAATGTTAAAGATTAGTCAATAAATTGTTTGCAATTTATTCATAAAAGTTGGTGGTAATATGCAAAAAGAAGCTTGTCCTGTTGGGAATAGTAAGCATTCTTATGAAAGTTTAGCTCAAAAACTTGACAAATTGGTTACAGATGTAGTAAACTTGTTAATACTAAGAGGCAAGATTATTGCTACAGCAGAAAGCTGTACCGGTGGTCTTATCTCTGAACTGATAACATCAGTACCTGGTTCGTCTCAGGTTTTTGAGCTTGGGATTTGTACCTATGCGAATAGAATGAAACAAAAGTACCTGGATGTTCCTGAAGATGAATTAAACAGCTTTGGTGCGGTGAGTAAGGAAGTTGCACTGTCTATGGTGAGGGGACTGAAGAAAGCCTCAGATGCCGATATGTGCATATCGGTAACAGGAGTTGCAGGTCCCGATGGAGGAACACCCGATAAACCAGTTGGAACAGTTTATGCTGGGTTTATTTACGAGGACAGGGAGTTTGTTGAACTGTTCAGATTGTATGATTTGGACGATATGTCAAGGGATAGCGTAAGAAATAATACCGCTGCTTGTGTTTTTGAGGTCATACAATCCTTACTGATGGAGGAAGTTATGTAAAATGAATGGAACTGTATATTACAAGAAGAAAAGAAAAAGGTTCTCATATTTTGATGTGCTAAAAGATATTTTTCCATGTCGCGGTGATGGAATAAAAGATGTGTTCAGAAAGCTAGCATTTCTCTCTACGATTATTGTTTTAGGCGTTTGTTCATTTTTTATTTATGATTACTTTTGGTCGAGTCATAAAACTAATCAGCTTTATGACGATGCCAAAAATCTGTATCACAGCATGAATGATGAAACCTCTGTGGCCCAGACAACTGTAAGTGAGGAGGCTGAAGAGGAGCATTGGGAGTTTTTAAGCGGTGCAAGGGCACTTTGGGAGCTTAATCCCGAAACAGTAGGATATATCAGCATACCGGATACTCCGATTGATTATCCTGTTTTGCAAAGAAGGGACCCCGAAACTGGGAATACCTTTTATCTTGATCGTGACTTTAATCTTGATTATTCAAGAGCGGGTGCGATTTTCCTTGACTGGAGAAATTCATTTGATTATGTTCTGGGTGGGAAATTGGTTGAGCCAAATTCCGATAATCTGATTATCTACGGACATGATATGAAAAAGAATGAGATGTTTGGTTCGCTTAAGCTGTATGATACAGACCACTCTTATTATGGGAAGCATCCATTGATAAATTTAAACTCCAATTACAAAACATATACTTATAAAATTTTTGGTTTGTTCTTGTCAGATGGCTCTTCTGATGAATTTCCTTATTTCAATTATATCAATTTTAATAGTTCAGAGGAATTCTATGAATATGTAAATGGAGTTAAAATTCGCTCAAAGATTCTCAATGATGTTGATGTTAAATACGGAGATAAGCTGTTGACATTATCAACCTGTAGCAGTATATTTTCTGATGCAAGGCTTGTTGTTGTAGCAAGGCTTGTTCGTGAAGGTGAGGACCCTTATGAGGGAACACAAAACAATTCACGAAATCCAAATCCACTCATGCCAAAAGAGTATTATAGATGGAATAACGAACGATTTGATTCTGACGCAGAATTTATTCCTTACGGGTAATTAATATGAAGATGGATATTAAAAATATAGATAAGAAATACATAATCATCGGTGCCTGTACTTTGGTTGTTGTTTTGATAGGTTTTGTAGTGTATATTTTTAAAAGCAAAACTCCAGTTGAAGAATCATCATTTTTTTCAAGCTTTGTTTCTTCATCTGCACCAACTACCAGCATGGTTCTGACTGAAAAGATTGAAACAGAACCGGTTGTAACTGAACCTCCGATGTTTGAAAGAGCGGCTCAGTTATATCAGCTTAATTCAGACACTGTTGGTTATATAAAAATTAATAATACAATGGTGGACTATCCAGTAGTCCAGATTCCCGGTAATTCCGAGATAGGGAACAGCTACTATATTGACCATGATTTTGACCGTAATCCTGCAAAGAAAGGTGCAATTTTCCTAGATTATAGGGCTTACTTTGGTCCTGATGAAAACCTACATTCGGATAATCTGGTTATATATGGGCATAATATGCGAAATGACACAATGTTTGGTTCCTTGAGGCATTACCGTCAAGATTACAGTTTTTATGAAAAAAATTCAATTATCGAGTTAAGTTCTAATTATAAGGACTATAAATACGAGATATTTGGTTTTTTTATAGTCAGTGGCTCTTCGACTTCTGATTTTAAATATTGGAATTACATTAACTTCGCAAATGAGGAGGAATTTAACCAATTTGTAAATCAGGTAAAGCGTAGGTCATTGGTGAAAATTGATGCCGATGTAAAATACGGAGATAAGCTGGTTACCTTATCAACCTGCTATGCCGATGAAGATAACTCAAGATTTGTTATTGTGGGACGAAGATTGAGCGACGAGGAGGCATCAATGACATAAATCCCAGATACATTCTCATATTAATTAAAAAAGGATGTATCAAGCTGAAAATTTCAGCAGGGAAATAAAGCCGTAAAGGCGAGAAATATGGGAGTTTATTTATGAAAGTACGAATACCACTAAAGCATATCGCCATGACACTTACATCTGTTGTAATGTTTGTGACAGTATTCAGCATGGTTGATATAGTTGAAGGTGCGGGTACACTTAATGGGCAAACGCTCAGTAAGGAACAAGGCAGTCAAAAAAGTGTGTATGCGGAAAACGACATTAAAGAGTGGTGGAAGGCTGATTTATCAGCTTATGGTGATAATTTAATTCTTGTTGGATATGAGGACGCACCAAAGATTGTTAAGGAAGAGGTTGCTGAAACTACAGTTGCTACTGTGACTAATACAGAGGCACCTGTTGTAACTCAAACAGCAATTACAACTGTTCAGCCTCCAGCTGAAACACAACCACCAGTGGTTGTTCCATCTACAGGTGAGTTTGCATTCACAACCTATGGTTATGGTCATGGAGTAGGATTGAGCCAGAATGGTGCAAATTTCTACGCTATATATGGCGGATATAATTATCAGCAGATTTTAGCACATTATTATCCCGGTATTACAATTGCCAATACGGGAACAGCAGCAACTGAGCAAATTACAGTTGATGGCGTAACAGGAAGTGTTATGGAATTGCTTCCACAGGTAGTCAACTACGAAATAGGCTCATCAATGAATTTTGAGGCTATCAAGGCACAAGCGGTTGCAGCTTACACTTATATTAAATATAATGGAAACAATGGAAGAGATTTAAAAATGAAGGGTGGAGCCTCACAAACTATTATCGATGCTTGTGCAGCGGTTCTTGGAGAGGCATGCTACTATAATGGCTCATATGCACTTACTATGTTCTATGCGTCAAGTGGGGGTTATACAGCGTCGTGTAAAGATGTGTTTGCGGCAAATTTACCATATCTTACAAGCACAGTTTCCGAATATGATGCTGCTGCAGACGGGCATTATGGAACAGTTAAGATTATAAGTGCAAGCACAGTTAAGGAAAAGCTAGAATCAAGGCTTGGAATTACACTTTCAAATAACCCAAACAATTGGATTTCCATTGTAGAGGGTGATGGTGGATATGTGGCATATGTTGTAATTGACGGACAGGTAACGATAAAGGGTAATACCTTCAGAACTTATCTTGGTCTGAAATCTCCAAAATTCACCTACACATTTTCATAATATAAAAATTAATGGAGGTTCAAAGTTGAACCTCCATTTTTGTTAAGGGGTATATTTATGAATAGTTATGATATAATTTCAAAAACTAAGTATGGTCGGGAACTGGCCGATGAGGAAATTCGTTGGCTTGTAGAGGGCTATGTAAATGGTAAAATTCCTGACTATCAGCTTTCCGCATGGCTTATGGCTGTCTACTTTAATTCTTTAAGCGAGAGGGAAACAACAGCATTAACTCTTGCAATGAGGGATTCTGGCGATGTAATGGATTTGAGTGCGATTGATGGGATTACTATTGACAAGCATAGCACAGGTGGAGTTGGCGACAAGACAAGTCTTATAATTGCACCGATTGTATCAGCATCTGGTGTATATGTGCCTAAGATGTCTGGTCGAGGCTTAGGGCATACGGGAGGTACAATTGATAAGCTGGAGAGTATTCCTGGATTTAAAACTGAGCTGTCGTTTGCTAGATTTATTGAGATTGTTAAAAAGGCAGGGTTTTCCATAATATCTCAAAGTGTAGATATTGTTCCGGCTGATAAAAAGCTTTATGCCTTGAGGGACACAACTGCAACGGTTGACAGCATACCTTTGATTTGTTCAAGCATTATGAGTAAAAAGCTAGCGATGGGTGCTGATTGCATTTTACTTGATGTTAAGCTGGGCAGTGGTGCGTTTATGAAAACAGAGGAGTCTGCGAAACAGCTTGCAAGGGCTATGGTAAATACAGCAGTTAATTCTGGTAAGAAGTGCAGAGCGATAATAACAAACATGGATGAACCTCTTGGGGATTCTATTGGTAATGCAATTGAGATAATTGAGGTTATTGAGATTTTAAAGGGGAATAAAAAAGGAAGGCTTTATGAGCTTTGTATTGAGTTATCTGCAAATATGCTTGAGATGGCTGGAAAGGGAAATGCTGATGAGTGCAGAAGGCTTGCTGTTGAGGCGATTAGTAGCGGAAGTGCAATGGAAAAGCTACGTCTTATGATAGAATTACAGGGTGGAAATCCTCGTATTATCGACGATTATGCTCTCTTGCCACAGCCGAAGTTCAGTACTGATGTTTTAGCACAAAGGTCGGGGTATATCACAGAGATTAACAGTGAGGAGATAGGACTGACTGCATTAAGACTTGGTGCAGGGCGTGTGACTAAAGAAAGCGAAATTGACCTTTCTGCTGGAATAAAATTGAATAAATCTGTGGGGGATTATGCTGAGTCAGGCGAGGCAATTATGACCTTGTATTCATCGGTAGAAAGCGATTTCAGCGAAATTGCTGATATGGCAAGGCACGCAGTGACTATTTCTGAACAAGCATCAGAAAAAAAGCCGCTTATATATGATGTTGTTTATTGAGGTTTCATTTAGTTTTTATTGACAGGCACAAAAAAATGGTATATAATTAATATAACATATAATAATTAAAAACAGGAGGAATGCATTATGGGTTTTATGGATAAGGTTGGAGAAATTGGTGGAAAGGTTTATAATACTGCATCAAAAACTGCAAGCAATATTGCGGATAAATCAAAAGTTGTTGCTGAAAGAACAAAGCTAAAGCACAAAATAAATGAAGAGAAATCCCTTATTTCAAAAAAGTATGCGGAGATTGGGAAGAAGTTTTATGAGCTGAATAAAAACATAATGCCAGAAGCATATGTTGAAGAAATCACAGCCATTTCCAACGCCCTTGAGAAGATAGAAGAGCTTAATGAAAGAATCAATGCATTAGGCAATGAAACTACTTGTTCTTCCTGTGGCGGGAAAATTCAAAAGGATCAGGAGTACTGTCATTTATGTGGAGCGAAAACAGGATATGAATCTGATAAGACCGATAATTCAGATGAAGTTATTGAAGTAAAGGCTGATGATATTGAGGTTCAATAGAGTTTATAGGTCTTGATAAAAAAGGTGTACTGCTTAAAAATTAGCAGTACACCTTTTGTTGTTTATATGAGTTTGAAAATGGAATGTGTAATTAGAAATCCTCCGACTATGGTTAAAGCTGAGGGCGTAAGGATTGCAGAATACCTTGTTATTTTATCTTTTATGAATGAGTAGAGCTTATCAAATTTGTCTTGCTTTTTTATATATAGAAAATACATTGCAACCTGTGGTGATATGTAGATTGCATTGTAAAGCAAAAGTATTAATAACAAGCCAACTGGGGATAGACTAAAGGTAAGCAGAACAGCAAGGAAGGCAAAGTATGGTAACGCAGAGGTCAACTCATACAAAGTTGCGGTTACACCAATTATTGTTAGTGAAAATGGTGATACAGATTTGATTTTTTTAGCAAATCTTTCCTCATCACCTTGATTGTGGTTCGATTTAATTTTTATAGTTTTAATGATTAAACGCAAGGTAGCGATAAGAACAGCTATACCTAAGGCAAGCTCAAGTCCATGAACAATATGTCTGTAATTTTTCATAAATGCTTTAACATATTTCCCCACAATTGCAACCAAGCCGTAATACACAAGCACTCCACTAAGGAAATTTGTAATGCCTGTCGCTAAAATAAAGAACCATATATGCTTTGGCTTTTTCACCATGCCCTGCAAGACAAATTGCTGAGTAATTGCAATAGGATTGAAGCAATCCACTGAGCTTGTTAAGATTGTAGTAAGAATTAAGCTTGAAATAAAAATCCCTCCTCAAACTAAAAAAGCCATAGGAGTAAGTTGACTCCTAGGCTTTTATCCCACCGTGTACACAAGTATTCTTGTGTGTTTTCTCTTGGACCTGACTAATATTTCTATTACGGAACCCTAGAAAACTTTGCTTATTAAATATATCACATTTTTTTTATTTTGTCAATACCATAGAAAATTATATGAAGCAAATTAAAGTACTTGACAAAGGGGATGAAAATAAATATACTTATATAGGTTATTTGGGTGCAATAATCTACTTATTAGATATGAAATATAGGAAATATCTTGTGGATTTAATCCACAAGATTAAGTTTATATAAAATAAAACCGGAGGACCTTAATGGAAAGATATCAGGAGATAGAAAGAAGTATAGTTAAGAAGTATCATAAAACAATATGGTGCAAATTTATTGAGGGTATAAAGGAGTATCAGCTTATACAGGAGGGCGATAAAATAGCTGTCTGCATATCCGGTGGCAAGGATTCAATGCTTTTGGCAAAATGCATGCAGGAGTTGCAAAGGCATCGCAAGTTTTTTTTTGAATTAGAGTTTTTGGTAATGGACCCTGGATATAATGAGGATAATAGGCAGAGGATTATCGATAATGCAAAGATTTTGAATATACCGATACGAATTTTTGAAACGCAGATATTTGATATTGTAGCAGATATTGAACAGAGTCCCTGCTATTTATGTGCAAGAATGAGGAGGGGGCATCTTTATAAAAATGCAAAGGATTTGGGCTGTAATAAGATAGCTTTAGGACATCATTTTGATGATGTGATAGAAACAATATTAATGAGTATGCTGTATAGTGGGCAGATGAAAACCATGATGCCAAAGCTACATAGCACAAATTTTGAGGGAATGGAGCTTATTCGCCCTTTGTATTGTGTTAAGGAGGCTGAAATTATCTCATGGGCGAAATACAATGATTTGCAATTCTTACAATGTGCCTGCCGATTTACTGAAAATTGTGCGAAGAATGAAGATGAGAATATTTCAAAGCGTCAGGAAATGAAAATGCTTATAAAAAACTTTAGACAAGCAAGTAAATTTATTGACAAGAACATATTCAAAAGCGTATGTAATGTTAATCTGGAAACAATCATAAGCTATCATAAGGATGGAGAAACGCATTCTTTTCTTGATGATTATGATTTAAAAAAGGAAAAGCAGTAAAGGTTTTAGGGTATTGTATCATGAATTTTAGGGTATTGTATCATGAATTAGTAAAAAAATATTTTTAAAAGTACTTGACAAATTAAAATATTATGCATATAATGTAAGTGAATTAAATGCAATATATGAAATTCGACGAGCAAAGGCAAGTAATCGTCAAAACGGTGTCACAGAGAGTTGACCATTGGTGAGAGGTTGATACATACGCTGACTGATGAATGGATTTGTGAGAAGCATGGTGAAAAGTTTTTTCTGAGTATCCATTGCCGTAAACCCTACGTTACAAGGGTAGGATATTGATACTTTTAGCTTTGTATAAGCTTTAAGTTGCGTATCTGATTGAGGAAAATAGTGTATTTTTTTATACTTATACTATTTTTGAATTTGGGTGGCACCACGAGACCTATCGTCCCATTTGGGAGGATAGGTCTTTTTTGTTTGTAAAAATAAAAGCTAAACTATAATTCAGGAGGGATTTTCATGATTTATCCAAGCGTTAATGAGGTTAAGGAATATTTAAAGGAGTATAGGCTTGTTCCTGTTTTTTATGATTTTTTATCCGATACTCTGACACCTGTGCATATTTACAATGCCTTAAGTGAGGGTGAGGAAAACAGCTTTATACTTGAAAGTGTTAGCAGTAAGGAGAAATGGGGTCGATATTCATTTATTGGAATAAATCCTGAGATGGAAATAAGCATTTGTGGGAATACTGCTGTTGTTAAAACGGAAAATGGAAGTAATGAAACTGAAATAGATAATCCGATTTATTTTCTAACAAAGATAATGGATGAAAACAGGACTCCAAAATTATTGAACCGACCAAATCTGATGGGTGGACTTATCGGATATTTTGGTTATGATACAGTTCGATATATTGAGAAAAGGCTTGTGAATATTCCAGAGGATGATATCGGAATGCCTGATTGTCATTTATTTTTGTATAATGAAATTATAGCCTTTGACCACCTCAGTAACAAGGTAGTTATTATATTAAATATAAAAAGTGATGGCAATATTGATGAGCAGTATGAAAGTGCAAAAAAGCGTGCAAGGCAGATTGCAGATAAGATTTTGTCATATGTACCTGAAAGGCGTGAGAGAAAGGAATATGGCGAGTTAAAGGTAAATTCAAATGTAACTAAGGAAGAATTTATGGATACTGTTGAAAGGGCAAAGGAATATATAGTAAATGGTGATATATTCCAGATTGTGCTGTCTCAACGTTTTGAAATAGATAATCCACCTGACAGCTTTGATGTTTATCGTATGCTAAGAGCAACAAATCCATCACCGTACTTGTATTATTTCAAAACTCCTGATTATCACATTGCAGGAGCATCGCCAGAAATGCTTGTCAATGTAACTGATGGAATAGTCAAGACAAAGCCTATTGCAGGTACAATTTACAGGGGTGCAAACGAAGAGGAGGACGCAAAGTTGGAGGCTATACTTAACGCTGACCCAAAGGAAAGAGCAGAGCATACAATGCTTGTTGATTTAAGCAGGAATGATATCGGAAAGGTATGCAAGTTTGGTTCGGTTGAGGTTACAGGCTTTATGCAGACTGAACGCTATTCAAAGGTTATGCACCTTGTGTCCGATGTAAAGGGTGAATTAAGAGATGAAAAAAATGCCCTTGATGCGTTAATGGCAGTATTACCAGCGGGAACACTTTCGGGAGCGCCTAAGGTAAGGGCGATGGAGTTGATTGATGAGTTTGAAAAGCATAAGCGTGGACTTTATGGAGGAACAGTTGGTTATCTTTCTTTTGATGGGAATATAGATACTTGTATAGCCATAAGGACAGTTTTATTTAAGAATAACAAGGCTTATGTTCAGGCTGGTGCCGGAATTGTTGCTGATTCTGTAGCTGAAAAAGAATTTACTGAAACTAAGAATAAGGCATTGGCAATGATAAATGCAATTATGGAGGCGGCTAAGCTATGATTTTGATTATTGATAATTACGATTCATTCACATACAATCTCTATCAGATAATCGGGGAGTTGTATTCTAATGTTCAGGTTTACAGAAATGATGAGATTTCTATTCAGGAAATAGAAAGGCTTATGCCAAAGGCGATTGTCATTTCTCCAGGGCCGGGATATCCGAAGGATGCTGGAATTTCCGTTGATGTTGTAAAAAAATTCAGTGGTAAAATACCTATACTTGGTGTTTGCTTGGGGCATCAGTCCATTGTTGAGGCATTTGGCGGAAGTATTGTTAAAGCTGTTGAACTGATGCATGGGAAAGCGTCTGATATAAGCATTGACACAAAGTCAAAGATATTCAGAAATTTTCCTGATAAAATCAAGGCAGCAAGGTATCATTCTCTCATAGCCGATGGTTCGTGCATACCAGACTGTTTAAAGATTATTTCAAGGGATTCAAGTGAACAGGTTATGGCAGTTGAACATGTTGAGCATTTAACATTTGGCTTGCAGTTTCATCCTGAATCAATTCTGACAAATACAGGAAGTGCAATTATAAGCAATTTTCTGAAATTAGTCGATGACATCAGTGTAAAACCTATTGAAATGAAAAAGAATGTTTCCGATATTCCTAAGGTGGCATTAAAGCCATATATTGCAAGGGTTGTTGATAGAATTGACCTTACAGAACAAGAGTCGATAGAGGCAATGGACTGTATTATGAATGGAGAGGCAACTGATTCACAAATAAGTTCATTCCTTACTGCTCTTAGAATGAAGGGTGAAACGATTGACGAAATAACAGGTTTTGCAAAGGGAATGAGAAAAAAGGCGACAAGGGTTAGGGGCTGTGAATCGGCTGTTGACATAGTTGGGACAGGTGGAGATTTGGCAAACAGCTTTAATATTTCGACAACAGCCTCATTTGTAGTATCAGCAGCAGGAGCAGTTGTTGCTAAGCATGGAAACAGAAGCGTGTCAAGTAAAAGTGGTGCAGCAGATGTGCTTGAGAGTTTAGGAATTAAGATTACATCAACTCCTGAGGTAGCAGAAAGGCTTATAAATAAGGTGGGACTATCATTCCTATTTGCACAGAACTATCATGGCTCAATGAGGTTTGTTGCAACAGCAAGGCGTGAAATGGGAATAAGGAGTGTGTTTAATATTTTAGGTCCGCTTGCAAATCCTGCATTCACTGATTATATTGTGCTTGGAACCTATGATAAGGCTTTGCTTGAACCAATGGCGAAGGTACTTATGAATGTGGGAATTAAGCGTGCTATGGTTGTTTATGGAAATGACAATCTTGATGAGGTTTCAATATCGGCTACAACCTCTGTATGTGAAGTTAATGATGGCAGAATTGAAGGGTATGTGATAAATCCAGAGGATTATGGGTTAAAGCTTGCTGATAAGGAGGAAATTGTTGGAGGTACTCCTGATGAGAATGCAAAAATAACTCTTGGAATCCTAAAGGGCGAAATACATGGTGCAAAACGGGATATAGTTGTAATCAATTCGGCATGTGCTTTATATGTATGCGGAAAGGCAGGTTCAATAAAAGAGGGAGTTGAGCTTGCTCAGGAAACTATTGATAGTGGCAAGGCTTATGCAAAACTGAATGAGTTTATTGTTGCTACGAACAGTGAGGTGTAGTTATGATTTTAGATAAAATTGTTGCAAAAAGAAAGGAGCAACTGGAGCGAGAAATAAGAAAAATTTCAAGGGATGAGATGTGTAGGATGGCAGAAGAAACTGCCAGACCGGTAATCAGCCTTTATGACGCATTGAAAAAAGATACGCTTTCAGTTATTGCAGAGGTGAAAAAGGCATCTCCTTCAAAATCTGTGATAAGAGAGGATTTTCAGCCAGTCGAAATAGCAAAGCAGTATGAACAATCGGGAGCAAATGCAATCTCATGCTTGACGGAGGAGTTTTATTTTCAAGGCAGCAGCTCCTACCTTTCTGATATAAGGAAAAATGTTAATTTACCGATACTTCGTAAGGATTTTATCTTTGATGAGTACCAAATTCATGAGGCAAGAGTAATTGGTGCGAACGCAATACTTTTGATTGCAGCAATTCTTAATACACAAACGCTTATAAGGTTTAAAAACTTAGCTGATAGTTTGGGAATGGAGTGCTTATTTGAGGTGCATAACGAGGAGGAGCTTGAAAGTGTTTTACATGCAAATCCTAAGATAGTTGGAATAAATAATCGCAATCTAAAAACCTTTGAGGAAAGCCTTGATACAACTAAAATGCTTGCAAAGAAAATTCCGGAGCATTGTGTTGTCGTATCAGAAAGTGGAATTGCTGATAATGAGGATATGAAAAGTGTAAAATCATATGGTGCGGACGCTGTTTTGATTGGTGAGGCATTTATGAGAAGTGAGAATATAGCTGAGACCATGCGACAATTGAGGGATGGCTTATGATAGTAAAGCTATGTGGTTTAAGGCGGGATGAGGATGTTGAGTATGTAAATGAATTCATGCCCGACTATGTTGGATTTATTTTTGCTGAAAATTCTAAACGAACAGTTACAATTGAACAGGCAAAGGCTTTGAGTAAGAATCTCAGCTCTTATATACAAAAGGTTGGAGTGTTTGTAAATCAATCTATTGAGTATATAAAAAGGGTCGTTGATGAGGTGGGCCTTAATGTATATCAGCTTCATGGAGATGAGGACAATAACTACATTGAAAAAATAAGCAATACAATTGACGCAGAAATATGGAGGGCTGTAAGAGTTCGCGGCAGTGAGGATATTGCTCTTGCTGACAGTTTAGGAGTTGACACTATATTGCTTGACAGCTTTATGGAGGGGCAATATGGTGGAACGGGAAGGGTTGCAGATTGGAATATAATCAGCAACACAAAAATAAAAACACCGTTTTTTCTGGCGGGTGGACTTAACGAGGACAATATAATTAAAGCAATTGAAACAGTAAAGCCATATGGGGTTGATATTTCAGGTGGAATAGAAACAAATGGCTTTAAGGATAGAAAAAAAATAGAGAGGCTTATGAATTTAATAAGATGAAACTGGAGTGATTTATGTTGGTAAAAAAGGGCAGGTTTGGTGAATTTGGTGGTCAATATGTTCCTGAAACCGTTATGAATGCAGTTTGTGAGCTAGAAAAGGCATATGAGTTTTATAGAAATGATGAGGAGTTTAAAAGCGAATTAACAGAGCTTTATAAAAACTATGCATCGCGTCCGTCAATGCTTTACTTCGCAAGAAAAATGACAGAAGACTTGGGTGGTGCTAAAATTTATATAAAGCGTGAGGACTTAAACCATACGGGCTCTCACAAAGTTAATAATGTTTTGGGTCAGGCTTTGCTTGCAAAAAAGATGGGTAAAAAGCGTGTTATTGCTGAAACAGGTGCTGGACAGCATGGTGTTGCAACTGCAACTGCGGCAGCGTTATTAGGACTTGAATGTGAAGTGTTCATGGGAGAAGAGGATATGGATAGACAGGCGCTTAATGTCTATCGTATGGAGTTGCTTGGTGCAAAGGTAACTGGTGTAAAAAGCGGAACAAGAACACTTAAGGATGCAATCAATGAGGCTATGCGTGACTGGGCAACTAATGTAGAAACCACCTATTATCTGATAGGTTCTGTTATGGGACCACATCCATATCCTATGATGGTAAGGGATTTCCAGAAGATTATTGGTGAGGAAACAAAGCGTCAACTTATGGAAATGGAGGGTAAGTTACCTGATTGTGTTATTGCTTGTGTGGGTGGAGGTTCTAATGCAATGGGTATGTTCTATGACTTCATTTCTGATGAAGGTGTAAGACTAGTAGGAGTTGAGGCGGCTGGAAAAGGCATTGACACAAAGCTGCATGCTGCTACAATTGCAAAGGGAAGTACAGGAATTTTTCATGGAATGAAGTCGCTGTTCTTGCAAAATGATGAAGGTCAGATTGATTCAGTTTATTCTATTTCAGCAGGTTTGGATTATCCCGGAATAGGACCTGAGCATGCTAATCTTTATAAAACAGGCAGGGCTGAATATATCGGTATAACTGATGAAGAGGCAGTACAGGCCTTTGAATATCTCTCAAAAACAGAGGGAATTATCCCAGCGATTGAGTCTGCACATGCTGTTGCAGCAGTAAGAAAAATTGCACCTGAAATGGCGAAGGATAAAATACTTGTAATAAATCTCTCGGGTAGAGGGGATAAGGATGTTTATCAGATTGCAAGATACAGGGGGGTTAATATCAATGAATAGGATAGATGCAAAGTTTGAAAATCTCAAAGCCCAGAATAAAAAAGCATTAATTGCATTTATAACAGCTGGAGATGGTGGCTATGAAACAACAGAAAGGGCAGTTCTTGCGATGGAAAAGGCTGGTGTAGACATAGTTGAGCTTGGAATTCCTTTTTCAGACCCTGTTGCAGAAGGACCTGTAATTCAGAATGCAAGCGAAAGAGCATTAGCTGGCGGAACGACGCTAAGAGGTGTATTTGAAATGGTAAGCAGACTTCGGAATCAAACGGATATGCCACTTCTTATGATGATGTATCTGAATACAATTTACCGTTTCGGGACAGAGAGGTTTTTTAAGCTATGTGATGAACATGGAATAGATGGAGTAATTGTACCCGATATGCCATATGAGGAAAGAGACGAAATACAGGGCGCTGCTGATAAATATGGTAAGCATTCAATCAGCCTTGTTGCACCGACCTCTGCTGACCGTATAGATAAAATTGCAAAGGATGCAACAGGATTTTTGTACTGCGTTTCTTCAACAGGTGTAACAGGAATGCGTTCAAAATTTGATACGGACTTTGATGAGTTTTTTGGGACTATAAAAAAATATACCAGCATACCATGTGCAGTTGGATTTGGTATTTCCAATGCTGAACAGGCAAAAGTAATGAGCAGATACTGTGATGGTGTGATTGTCGGAAGTGCAATTGTAAAGCTAATCGGCGAGCATGGCGAAAATGCTATTGAAAAGGTTTCAGAGTTGGTTTCAAGTATGCGAAAGGCATTGGACGAATAAAAAAACAAACAGCTACCATTAATTTAAGTGGTAGCTGTTTTTATGTTGAAAATTGTATTCAAATCAGTCGATAAATCTAAAGCTCTTTACAGCTTGTTCAAAACCGATTTTGTTATATTCAAAGGTGGGAACAGTTGAGACGCATGAAATAATATAGGCTGTTCCATCTTTTACAATATAGCCCACATAGCAGTATCTTTCAATATCGTCCATCTCTCCCGCTTCTCCATAGATAATGTATTTAAATTGATTGACCTTGCATTGAAGTCCATTGACTTCAAAATAAATCTCCTCAATATCTGATAATTTATCAAATGTGTCTGAATATTGCTTTAATGCGTAATGCCCATAAGCAGCAACATCATCATCAGTTTTTTTAGTAGGCTCTGAGGTTACAATTATACTTGCATTATTTTTTTTATAAGTAAGGATACCGTAATTGCCCATCTCCTCTTTGTATTCGGTAGGGATATCGATTGCTATATTCTCCAAAGGGGAATATGTAATCGCCTCTACTAATTGTAAATTGCTTGAGAAATTGTTTTTGTTGTCGCAGGCAAAGAGGGGGATTGTTAGTATTGTAATCAACAGGAAGAAAATTATTTTTTTCATAATTACATCCAATCTCAAAAAGTAATATAATAAAAGTCCTTTTCAAGTGAAAAAGACTTTTATAGTGACCAGACCGATAAGCCGAGTTCTGTCGTGTGCGATAATTTATCTACGCCTTATGTCGCCATAAGGCTCTAGCCGTCATTACAATTCATCCACCGAGCAAGTGTTATGATGAATTGCACCAATAGACGTTACATCAGGTAGGGTTTACATGGCAGTACAGTTACCTGTACTCCGGTGAGCTCTTACCTCGCCTTTCCACCCTTACCATGCAAAATGCATGGCGGTATATTTCTGTTGCACTTGCCCTAAGGTCGCCCTCGGCTGTCGTTAACAGCTACTCTGCTCTATGATGCTCGGACTTTCCTCGTGAACTAAAGCGTTCACGCTATCGCATAGTCTGCTCAATAATATATTAATACAAATTTGAATATATGTCAAGTAGGAGTTATTTTGTTGGTTTATATATAACAACAGGTTAATATGTTCAATTTTGTTTGAAGGAAAAGGCTGGGCATAAAAATTCACCATAGGGCAACAGAGCAGCAATCAGGACAATGTAGAAAATAGTTATCTATTTATTATTTAAATTAAAATAATATTAATATTGGTTTCAATAAACTGGTATAATGTAGTTGGATTATAGTGTCAAGATGCAAATAAGGCAGAATAAAGTGTTTCTTACAAAACAGGTAGATAATTATAAGAATCGGGATAGACAAATTAGCCAATGTTGAAAAGCAGTATTTTTAAAGGAGGAATGTTATGAAAGCATATTTTATTAAGCGTTTTATAAGTATATACCTTGTGGTTGCAATGGTGTTTCCTGCTCTTTTAGGCAATATCTTTACAAAAACAACTGCATCTGCTGCTGTTGCAAGTTATCACTTTGATTTTGGTGGGGGTGGTACTGCATCTGGGTATATCGGTGTTAGTGCATCTACCGCTTACAGCCCATCTTTGGGGTATGGCTTTGCAAATCCATCTAAGGTGAAAAATGTATCTGCGTCTGGCAGTGGTGCATTGAGTGACGCAGTGCAGTTTACTGACACAAGTTATTCAAATACATTTAATGTTGATTTGCCAAATGGTCTTTATCGTGTGACTGTTACGCTTGGCGATACTACACGAACCTCTATCGCTGCTGAGGGCGTGCTTCAGATTATTAATATGACAGGAAATAATGCAAGGGATACTATTCTTATTCCTATCACAGATGGTCAGCTTAATATCATGGCAACTGATGGTAAGGCAGGCTATGCTCATACTATGAGCGCATTGGATATTGAATGGGTATCCTCTGATACACAGTTGCCACCTACTATATGGTTCTGTGGTGACTCAACCGTTTGCAATTATTATCCTAAGGATACCAGTGTACAGGCAGGTTGGGGACAGGTTTTTGACCAGTATATTGACACTTCTAAATGGCAGGTGCGTAATTTGGCTGCAAGTGGGCAGTATGCAGCAGGGTTTGTAAGTGCTGGACAGTTTGAGCCAATTCTTAAGTACGGAAAAAAGGGAGATATCTACATAATCTCTATTGGCATCAATGATACAAATTATTCAAATAAGGACGAATATACACAAGTTGTTACAAATATGGTACAAAAGGCAAAGGCTAAGGGAATGAAGGTTATTCTTGTTAAACAACAGGGTCGTGCTGGAGATGTTACGAATAATCCTAATTTAACAGGGCGCTGGTTCTCCTCTCAGCTTGATGCTATTGGTTCTGCAGAAAATGTTCAGGTTATTGACCTTTTTGTTCCTTTCCTTAACTATTGTAAATTAATCGGACAGGAAGCAACTAATAATTTATACATGAGTGGCGATACACTGCATCCTAATCGTCAGGGGGCTATGAAGCTTGCTGAAATTGCAGCATCTCAGATAGTTTGGGATAATACAGACGACAAGGAGACAGGAAGTGAGATTTCTGAAGATATTACCTTCATGCTAAAGAATGTAAACAGTGGGCTTTATTTAAGTCTTGCAGATAATGCAGCTGATGGTACAAATGTAGTACAGGCACAGCCAACAGGTATTAATGCTGGTTTATCACTCTGGAGAGCAGAATCTGCTGGAGATGGATATTACAGAATTTACAGTTGTGCCGGAAATGGCAGTTATTTGTTAGATGTTGCATATGCCAGTGCTGAAAATGGTGTAAATGTAGGTATCTGGAGTGACACAGCATGTGATGCACAGTTGTTTAAGTTTATCAAGCAGGAAAACGGTGGCTATATTATTGCTACTAAGACAACTAATGATGCAAGTGCAGTTGAGGTTGTAAGCGCTGACACTACTTCGGGTGCAAATGTTCAGCAATGGGAACGCAATGGTCATGCTTGTCAGACATGGGTATTGGAGAAAACGGTTAGGGCTTCTGATAATGCTGCACTTGGTGACCTTAATGGTGATGGTGCTGTTAATGCTATGGATTTAGCAATCCTCAAAAGGGTGTTGATTAACAGCAACATAACAAGAAAACAAAGCCGTAGTGCTGATATTAACATGGATACCAGCATAACAGCTGCGGATTGTAGGGCGTTAAGTGATTTCTTGATTAAACGAAATAATATTGAGGCTGTTGAAACAGGTAACCGAGTTTATTATGCAGTGGACCAGGCATATAACAGCGGTGTTGAGGAAAGCATTAATGCGGGATTTGTGTCTGATGCATATTTGAATTTGGATAATAGGATAGGCAGCTTTATTGAATGGCATGTGAATGTTCCATCAGATGGCAATTACCTATGCACCTTCCGTATAGCAAATGGTAGTGCTAATGACCGAAGGATGAAAATTGAAGTTAATAATGATGCTGATTATTGGATACAGCCATTCTTGCCCACTACTGCATGGACAAAGTGGGAGGAAAGAGGAATAGTTCTTCCTTTGAAGTCAGGGGAGAATATTATTCGTATGACTTCCTTGATAGCAGAGGGTGGACCTAATATTGATTATCTAATGCTTGAACGGACTGATGAACCGATTGCAGAGGCTTATGCTCTTGAGGAAAATCCACCTGTGACAGGAGATGGTGATGTAACTATTTACATTGCAGGAGATTCCACTGTTCAAACCTATCGTGAAAGCTACGCACCACAGCAGGGTTGGGGAGCATTCTTAGGTGATTATTTTAAGGATAGCGTAAAGTTTTCCAATCATGCGATTGCTGGAAGAAGCTCTAAGTCATTCTATGATAATGGCAGACTTGATACTATTTTGAATCAGATTCAGGCGGGAGATTATCTTTTAGTGCAGTTTGGAATTAACGATGCCGCTTATAACAATGCAGAACGCTATGCACCTACTTGTGGTACTGTTCCGGGTACGGAAGGCAGCTTTGAGTTCTATATGGCAAAATATATTGAAGGAGCACTTTCAAAGGGTGCAACACCAATTCTGATTACTCCGACACTCAGCTTGAAGAATTATAGCAATGGGACTTTTGTAAGCAGTTATTCAAATTATACGGATTCTGTAAAGAAACTGGCGGTATATTACAAGGTTCCTTATATTGACTTAAATGACTTAATGGTTAAGCATTACAACAGTATTGGCTATGATAAGGCATATTCATATTATATGTGCTCAACAGGTTCTTCGGATATGACTCACTTTACTGAAACTGGTGCTAAGGCTGTTGCTGGACTTGTTGCAAATGCAATTAAAGGTTTGGGAATAGATATTTTAGGAAATGTTATTCCGTAATTAGGTAGAAATTAAAATAAAACCAGCTTTGTGCTATACAGAGCTGGTTTTGTTTTTATAAGTGCAGGATAAGGGGGATAAAATTTCAACTTGAGAGAATGGTATTACATTATTGATAAGCGTGTAATCTCTAATTTTGTTAAACGATTTTGTGAAAGGAAGCAGAGCCCTTGAATTTAGCAGACAGGATCAATAACAGAGCAAAAAACAAAAGATATTTATGGTTAAATAGAAAAGGTTAGGAAATACTGTTTGTATAGATAAGTTAAAGAATGGAGGATTTATTATGGAATCCATATGGAAAAAGGATGTTCAGATTGCAGAGAGAGAAAGCCTTAGTTCTAATATTAAAACCGATATTGCAATTATCGGGGCAGGTATGGCAGGTATCTTAATTGGCTATTTTCTGAAAAAGAGTGGGATATCGTGTGTTATACTAGAGGCAGATAGAATCGGGAGTGGTCAGACAGGTAATACAACTGCTAAAATTACATTTCAGCATGGGGTGATTTACGACAGATTAATACAGAAATTTGGAGAAGAAAAGGCTTTGCAGTATGTGAATGCAAATAAGAAGGCAATTGATAAGTATTTTAGAATTGTAACGGAAGAGGGAATTGATTGTATGCTGGAGGAATGTGATGCATATCTTTATTCCCGAAACGGCATGAAACAGCTGGAGGATGAATTTACAGCTGCTCAAAAGCTGGGTGTTCAAGCGGAGCTTACAAAGGATTCAAATTTGCCGTTTGATATTTCTATCGCACTTAAATATTCAAAACAGGCACAGTTTCATCCACTTAAATTTCTGAAGGCGATATCTGAACAGCTTGAGGTTTATGAGAATACAAAGGTAAAGGCCATTGAGGGTAAGAAGTTAATTACGGAAAATGGGGTTGTATTGGCTGAAAAAATAGTCATAGCTACTCATTTCCCATTTATAAATGCACCAGGATATTATTTCTTGAGAATGCACCAAGAGCGTTCTTATGTAATCGCATTGGAAAATGCTCCTCAGCTTAATGGAATGTATCGTGGAATTGATGAAGACGGGCTGTCATTTCGCAATAGTGGAAATTATCTGTTGGTTGGGGGTGGGGGTCATCGTACGGGTGAAAATTCGTCAGGAGGAAAGTATGATTTACTGCGTTCGAGGATAAAAGAGTATTTTCCGGGAAGCAATGAGGTTGCACATTGGTCAGCACAGGATTGTATGCCCATTGATGGAATACCTTATATTGGTCAGTTTTCATCATCAAGCCCTGATATTTTTGTTGCGACTGGTTTTCAGAAATGGGGTATGACAAGCTCTATGGTTTCGGCTGAGGTAATTTCAGAATTAATTAAAGGGAATCCGCACCCTTATCCTGTATTTTCACCGCAACGATTTAATCTGTCTGCATCTGCAGAGCAATTAGCAGAGGATACAATTAAGGCTGTAAAAGGCTTATCTGCTGGAATTTTTAAAATTCCTGATGAGGAGATTTCTCAGATACCCTGTGGACATGGTGGAATTGTAGAATATGATGGTGAAAAGGTAGGAATATATAAAAATGAGGAAGGGAAAATTTTCACTGTTTCGACTAGATGTTCTCATTTAGGCTGTCAGTTGGAATGGAATCCAGATGAACTAAGTTGGGATTGTCCTTGTCATGGTTCAAGGTTTGATTATCATGGTAAATTGCTTAATAATCCTGCAATTGAGGATTTAAAGCGTTAGAATTAAGATTATATATATATTCGATTCGGGTATTTTTGAGAAAAAATCAGCTTACCTTATCAATAAAGGTAAGCTGAATTCTATATGATTAAACCTATCAAGTTCTGTGCAACTGGTTACCATTATGTGAGGATATATTATTCCCACTC
>JAAYPV010000095.1 GCA_012519635.1 Clostridiales bacterium | reverse complement strand
CTATTGAATTTACGATCCTTAATGGCTCTTAAAAGTCCTAGTACGGTATCAAGTGCGATTGCTACACAAACTAAAATGATAAAAGGATTACTTGTAATGATTGCAGAACATTTTTCCATAACCATACCTCCATACATTTTTGCCCCTCACTAATGGTGTTAAAAGGTAGAAATGTGTATTGTAATGTACACATAAAAAGCAGTGATATGAAATTTTTCATATCACCGCTTCAATGTGAATTATAATAAAATAGGAGGTAAAATCAATAATATCCTGATTTGTCTTCCGTTAGCATAAATTTAATTTCAAATTCAGTTCTGTTTTGATTTTCGTCGAGTCTAACAACCTTAGAACGAATAGCGTCGCCTGCCTTTTTTGTCTTTATAACAGACATGAAGGAGGTATAGTCATATACATCAACACCTTCGGCACTTACAATGAAATCATAAAGCTTTAGGTCTGTATTTGCAATATCGCAGGTTTCATCAATCTGAAGAATGAATAACCCTTTTAAATCCTCAGGAATATCATATCCGAACTGTTCTTTAAACATTTCGTTAGCTATTTCAGTGGTAGATTCGTAAAATGAAATACCAACCTTAACTCTACCTGTAACATAGCCATGCTGCATAAGCTCTTCAATAATTGGTTTTGCTTCGTTAATAGTGATAGCAAAGCCGAGTCCCTCATAGCTAGAGTCAACATATTTTGATGAGGTAATTCCGATAACTTGACCGTACATATTTACCAATGCACCGCCTGAGTTTCCAGGACTTATCGCAGCATTTGTTTGAATACAATTCATTTCATAGCCTAAAGCATCTGTTTTAATAGGCCTGTTAATACCTGAAACAATTCCGTCTGTAACGGTTCCAGTAAGTCCAGCAGGGTTACCGATAGCCATAACCTGTTCTCCCACCTTAACTGTTGAGGAATCACCAAAGGTAGCATTTATAAGGTTTTTAGCATCTATTTTTATAACAGCAATATCTGTTTTTACATCCTTGCCAACAATTTGACCGACATATTCTGTTTCATCATGCAATACGACCTTAAAATCTGTTGCATTTTCAAGTACATGTGCATTTGTTGCGATATACCCATCGGTTGACATAATTATTCCAGAACCGCTTCCGATAGCTTTTGTACTGGAAAACTGCGAATTATAAGTAAATATTTCAACAATTGATGGCTTAAGAAGCTGGGCGATACCCTCGGTTGTATATTTACCATTTTCATCGACATATTGCTCATCAACAACAGGTTTTTTTTCGGTTTGAAGAAAGAACTGCTTATTGGTATTTGCCATAACATCATTTGAAAGGCTACCCTTAGCGATATCGGAAATTACGCAATAAAGTGTAAGGGAAATAATTAGCAGCAATATACCGATAAGCAAACCGATTGAAGACTTTGAGAATACCTTGGGCTGTTGTTTTTCATGATTATAGTACTTATAATAATTATAGACTTCTTTCATTTGCTTACGGGATTTATCAGATATAAAAGGTTGATTCAGATTTTGTTGAAATTGAGTGCTGCTGACATAGGTTGGATTTGAATTAATAGGATTTATGTTGATATGATTTGTGTTAATAGTATTTAAGTTAATAGGATTTGTATTCACATGGCTTGCAAATATAGGGTTTGTATTGTTTAGGTTGGTTAAATTATTGTTCACATTGTTATTTGTAGTTTCAGCATCAGAACCAGGTGAATAAATCATTTCTTTATTATCCATTAGGAATATCACCTTCTTTAATCAAGCTTTTTTAAGTGGGAGTTCAATAATAAACTCTGTATATTCATCTTTAATGCTCTTAACTGTAATTGTACCGTTGTGAAGATTGATAATAGAACGGACAATAGAAAGGCCCAGTCCTATTCCACTTGCATCAATGCTGCGAGATTCATCAGTTTTATAAAATCTTTTAAATATTTTAGGGATTTCGTCCTCTGACAAACCTTCGCCTGTATTTTTTAAACTAACAACAGCATACTTATCAGTTTGAGAGATATTAAATGTTATTATACCATATTCGTTAACAAATTTAACAGCATTTTCGATAATATTATAAAATAATTGTGAAAGTAGGTCCTTGTCAGCGCTAATAGTAATTTTAGGGCAGTCAAGTCCTTCAACATTTACATTCTTCTCACTTATTTTCTTTTCAAACATAAGAATAGTATTTATTATTAAGTCAGTGATATTAACATTTTCGTAGTTAATTTCCATCTCGTTCGCTTCAAATTTAGAAATGTTAAGCATAGTCTTTACAAGTCTTGATAGTCGTCTGATTTCCTCCGAAACAAGTCTCAAATAATGATTTTCCTCTTCCTTAGGAATAGTTCCATCAAGGATTCCATCAACAAATCCACCAATAGTAGTCATTGGTGTTCTCAGTTCATGTGAAATATTTGCGATAAAATTTTTATGTGTAGTTTCATACTTTTCAATAGTGTTTGCCATTTCATTGAAGGATAGGGCAAGTCGGCTGAACTCCTCAGTATCATCAACAGGAAGTCTTAGTGAGTAATCACCCTTAATAAAGGTTTCAGCCTTTTCTGACATTTTAACAAATGGCCGAACAACTTTTTTTGCAGTAATAATAAACAAAACAGAGGTAATAAGAGTGATTATAGCAGCAATAATCCCGAAGTAAATGAACATATTTCTGGAAAAGCTATTAACATCAACAGCAGAGGTTGTGGCGATAAGATAATAGGATTTAGGTTTATCATCATGAGGTCTTGATACAGTAAATTTTTGTATACGACAGGCGCTTAATTCTGATGTAATGCCGTTGAGGTAACCGATTTTGAAATAAACGCTGTCATCTTTTTGCCTTTCCAAAAAAGACTTACTGAAAATTGCAGATTTAATTTTAGAATTTTCAGCATCGTCAGATTCAGTACCAATAATGAAATTACCATTTGAGTCGAAGATATAAAGCCTAACGCTGTAACCGATATGTTTTTCTTCGAGCTCCACCTGAGTCTGGTAGCTGTTGATATCAACATAGGATTCATATCCTGTTGAAATTTTATCAATTACGACCTTAGAAACATTATCTAGCTTATTGCGTTTTTCATATTGGTACAACCGATTAGCATATACAAGTAGAGAAGCTCCAATAACTAAAACACTAATTATAAGAAAAGTAGTACAAACATAATAAAATTTTGAAAAAAAGCTTTTCTTCATATTTTTCTACCTTTCGTATAAATTAGGTAAAAATGTAACATAATATACCTAAAATAACAGCCCTTAAAGGGGTTAAGAGCCCCTTTAAGAGCCCTGTTTTGAAAAATAGCTATTGTAGAAATTAGTCTGCTTCATCAGCTTCAAATTTATATCCTACTCCCCAAACAGTCTTTAATGCCCATTTATCAGAAACTCCTTCGAGTTTTTCTCTTAATCTTTTAATATGAACATCAATAGTACGGGAGTCACCATAGTATTCAAAGCCCCACACTTCGTCAAGGAGCTGGTCACGAGTGTAAACCCTGTTCGGATTTGATGCCAAATAGAAGAGCAATTCAAGTTCCTTCGGAGGAGTGTCGAGCACAACATCGTTAACCTTTAGTTCATAGCGAGTCATATTTACTGACAACTTGTCATATTTGACCTCCTTAACCTCATTTTTCTGAGGTACATGACCGATACGGCGGGAGATGGCTTTGATTCTAGCGATAACCTCCTTAGTGTCAAATGGCTTTACTACATAGTCATCAGCACCTAATTCAAGGCCTAAAACCTTGTCAAAGGTTTCACTTTTAGCAGTTATCATAATGATTGGAACATTGGATTTTTTTCTTATTTCTCTACAAACTTGCCAACCATCAAGTCCAGGAAGCATGATGTCAAGCAAAACGATATCGGGTTTTAGAGCGTGAAACTTCATGACAGCCTCTTCGCCATTGTGAGAAAGTATAACGCCAAAGCCTTCTTTTTCTAAGTAAAGACGCAACAGGTCGCAAATGTTTTTATCGTCATCGACAATAAGAATTTTCTCTAGTGACATAGCAAACTCCTTTACAATTATTTTTAGTGAATTTGAGCATTAAGCAAATATCTTTAAAAATTAGAACATATTTTTATATTTTTCGTAATATTTATAATTATTATATAACATAATGTTAAAAGTTAATACTTATTATTATGAATAAATTATGAATAAAGT
>JAAYPV010000094.1 GCA_012519635.1 Clostridiales bacterium | reverse complement strand
AGGAAACAGCAAAGAGAAAGTCCCTTTGCTGTAATATCCTAAATGCGCTTTAACATAAGTTTATTTTATTAACCCATTACCACTTCAACAGTATGAGTCTTGCCATCACCGAATACTGGAAGAATATTGCCCTCAATAGCTTTTCCATCAACAGTTATTGACTTAACACCCTTATATACATGGTCAGGATTCTTAACAGTAATATCGTAAATATCACCACGATAATATCTGCTAACCTTAAAGCCATCCCATTCCTTTGGAATACATGGGTCAACCTTTAATCCTGTCCAATCAGGCATAATTCCAAGAATATATTGTGATACAGCAACAAAATTCCATGCAGCAGTACCTGTCAACCAGCTATTTTTAGCCTCACCATGACGCCTTGCGTCCTTACCAGCAATCATCTGTGCATATACATAAGGCTCTGTTCTATGAATATCTGAAATATCCTCAAGATATGATGGAGCAATCTTTGAGTAGTATTCATAAGCCTTATCACCTCTGCCCACAACTGCTTCAGCACAGATTATCCATGCGTTATTATGACAGAATATACCAGCATTCTCCTTATATCCACCAGGATATGTGGAAATCTCACCGTATTCAATATAGTATCTGCTAAATGCAGGATTATTAAGAACAAGTCCATATTTTGTATTCAAGTATTTATCAACAGAATCCAAAGCCTTGATATCAAGGCCCTCTTCTTTACCAACACCTGACATAACTGCAAAACCTTGTGGTTCGATGAAGATTTTACCCTCTTCACATTCCTTTGAGCCGACCTTTCTTCCGAAATCATCATAAGCTCTCAAGAACCATTCGCCATCATAGCCATGCTTCTTAATATTTTCAACCATTTTATCAATTTCAGCCTGTGCCTTTTCAGCCTCAGCTGTATCACCCTTGTACTTGCATAGTGCAACATATTCAGGACCTGCAAAGGTAAATAATGTAGCAACCATTACTGATTCAGCAACTTTACTGTATTTATCTTCACCATATTTAGGTGATGTTGATGTCTGGAATGACTCGCCAGGCTCATTTGAGAAGCAACTTAGGTTTAGACAGTCGTTCCAGTCAGCTCTCATGCTCAATGGTAGGCCATGAGGACCAAGATTTGTGCAAACCTTATAGAATGACTGCTTTAAGTGATGCATCATTGGCTTTGCAAGCTCTTCCTTGTTCTCATAAGGAACCATCTCATCAAGAATTGAGTAATCTCCTGTTTCCTTAATATAAGCAGCAGTTGATAAAATCATCCACAATGGGTCATCGGAGAAATCTCCACCAACTTCGTCATTACCCTTCTTTGTTAAAGGTTGATACTGGTGGAAGCAGCCACCGTCTTCAAATTGTGTAGCAGCAAGGTCAAGAATTCTCTCTCTTGCTCTTTCAGGAATCTGATGAACGAAACCGAGCAAGTCCTGATTTGAATCTCTAAAGCCCATACCTCTTCCAATACCGCTCTCAAAATATGAAGCAGAACGAGACATATTAAATGTAACCATACACTGATACTGATTCCAGATATTCACCATTCTGTTCATATGCTCATCTGGGGTTTCAACAGTATATTTTGATAGCAGATCATTCCACATTTCCTTCAATTCAACAAGAGCCTTGTCAACCTTTTCAGATGTGTTAAACTGCTCTATCATAGCATAAGCCTTTGTCTTATTTATTGTGCGATCAGGATTGAACTTTTCTTCCTGTGCATTCTCAACATAGCCAAGAATAAACACGAAATCCTTGCTTTCTCCAGCATCAAGAGTAACCTCGATATAATGAGAAGCAATTGGTGACCAACCATCAGCAACAGAGTTTGTAGCCTTGCCTGCAAGAACTGCCTGTGGATTATCAAAGCCATTATATAGACCTAAAAAGCTCTCTCTGTCTGTATCATAACCATCAATTTTAGTATTTACTGAATAGAATGCAAAGTGGTCACGACGCTCCTTATATTCTGTTTTGTGATACAATGTGCTGTTTTCAATCTCAACCTCACCAGTATTGAAGTTTCTCTGGAAGTTAGTTGAGTCATCAAGAGCATTCCACAAGCAGAATTCTATAAACGAAAATAACTTAACTGTTTTCTTTTCTTTACCTTCATTCTTCAAAACAAGTTTTTGAACCTCTCCGTTATAATCCTTTGGAACGAAGAAGGTAACGTTTGCTGAAATATCATTTTTCTTACCAGTAATAATAGTATAGCCCATACCGTGACGGCACTCATAGCTATCCAATTCTGTTTTAACAGGTGACCAGCCAGGTGACCAGATTGTTCCGCCATCATTGATATAGAAATAGCGTCCGCCCATATCAACAGGCACATTATTATAGCGATAACGAGTAATTCTTCTCAAGCGTGCATCCTTATAGAAATGATATCCGCCCGCTGTATTTGAAATTAGTGAGAAAAAGCTCTGTGTACCAAGATAATTTATCCAAGGGTAAGGTGTTCTTGGCGATGTAATAACATATTCCTTGTTTGCGTCATCAAAAAAACCAAACTTCATATTAAGTCTCCTTAATTATTATTTTCATTGTATTTAGCAATCCATAAATATTACTCCAAATGTATAAACATTTAATACATTATAGCATATATTTATTACAAGCACAAGCATTTAAACCAAAATTTTATGACAAAATTTCAACAATACTCTTATATGATTTACACAAATTACTCCGATATGCTTTGAAACACATCATTTTATAGCAAAAGAAAGAGCATCATCTTATATTATAAGGTGATGCTCTTTCTTTTAAGTAGAAATATTTATTCATTCTGACCAAATACAACAATCAAAAACATTTTCATTTTTTCTTTTGCAAATACAGCGTGAGGAACCCTTGCAGGCATTACAATTGTTTCTCCCTGACCTAAAGTAAATTTTTCAGAGCCTATTGTAATTTCAGCCTGACCGTCAAGCACAACAACCATTGCATCTCCACTGGACTCATGTGTACTAATTTCTTCTTCTGCATCAAAAGCAAAAAGTGTTAAACTAAGTGCCTTGTTCTGTGCAAGTGTTTTGCTGACAACCTGTCCCTCCTGGTATGAAACCAATTCAGCCAAAGTATGAACCTTTGAAAAATCAATATTTTTAATAAATTTATCAGCCATAATAATCCACCCTTTCTCGACTTGCTTTGCCAGAGTCTATTTATATTCACATTTATTATAGCCCGCAAATATTGAAATAAACAATAGCATTCATGTCATAATTTAAGGCATTTCTATTTACCCTATGTCTAATATATCATAATTAAGAGCAAAAAGCTGTTGTATTTACAACATCTCGCTATATTTTTATAAAATAAAAAAATCCTAAGACAAAATCTTAGGATTGCTACGCCAAGAATATTTCCCCAGCGCAATATGGAGCGGATTACGAGGCTCGAACTCGCTACCTCCACCTTGGCAAGGTGGCGCTCTACCAGATGAGCTAAATCCGCAAACAAGCCGTCACAACCAATATCTTGATTGTGTCGGCAAATGGTGCCTCCGAATGGAATCGAACCATCGACACGAGGATTTTCAGTCCTCTGCTCTACCGACTGAGCTACAGAGGCGCATCTTTCTCACATGAGAAAGATATGGCGACCTGAATGGGGCTCGAACCCACGACCTCTAGCGTGACAGGCTAGCGTTCTAACCAACTGAACTACCAGGCCAAAAATGGTGGGAACAATAGGGCTCGAACCTATGACCCTCTGCTTGTAAGGCAGATGCTCTCCCAGCTGAGCTATGCTCCCATCATTACTTATTGTCTGTGAACTTTTTATGTGTTCATCAACGACTTGTTTATTTTATCATACAAGCATATAAAAGTCAAGAGGTTTTATTAAAAAAATCTTATTTTATGCAAAATGCACATTTAATCAACACTTTACCAGTGTTTTTTTATAATTTTCACAAAGAATCTAGTTTAAGCTATTATCCCCACTCTTTGCAAAAAGCCTTATTACCTCTACCCTAAGACCACCGTTTTTCGGTAGTTTAAGCTCAGAATCCTCATCTATTATCCTCCTTGCAACCATCTGTGTGGTCTTCATAAGCTCCATATCACCTGCAATATCGGCAATTTTAAGCTGTGGCAAGCCATGCTGCTTTTTGCCAAAAAAGTCACCAGGACCCCTCAGCTTTAAATCCTCCTCCGATATTTTAAACCCATCAGTAGTACTACTCATAATTCTTAGTCTATGTTTTACATCATCATTTATATTATCTGTCACAAGAATACAATAGCTTTGAGCCATGCCCCTGCCAACACGACCACGAAGCTGATGAAGCTGTGAAAGGCCGAATCTGTCCGAATTTTCAATCATCATAACAACTGCATTCGGCACATCGACCCCGACCTCAACAACCGTTGTGCTGATAAGCAGGTCAATATCCCCATTGCGGAAATCATTCATAACCCTTTCCTTATCAGCTGAACTCATTCTGCCATGCAACAAGCCTACATTATAACCACTAAACGCACCCTCCTGTAATTTCTGTGCATAGGTAGTAACAGCAATTAAATCATTGTCATTCTCATCAATCATAGGACAGACGATATATGCCTGTTTATTCTCATTAAGTCTATCCCTAATGAAATTATACGCCCTTTCCCTAAGCTTGCCCGTTACTGCAAAGGTTTCGATTTTTGCTCTGCCCTTAGGCAATTCATTAAGTATTGATATATCTAAATCCCCGTAAATAATCAGCGCAAGCGTTCTTGGAATCGGCGTTGCAGACATTACCAGCTTATGAGGGCTGCCACCCTTTTCAGCAAGTGCTGCACGCTGTTCAACTCCAAATCTGTGCTGTTCATCTGTAATAACAAGTCCAAGTTTTTTAAACACTGTGCTTTTCTGAATTATCGCATGAGTGCCCACAACAACGCTTATCTCGCCATTTTGAATCTGCTCTTTGACAGCATTCTTCTTTTTTGCAGTAAGCGAACCAGTAAGCAGACAAACCTGTACTCCAAGAGGTCCCAAAAACTCACAAAGTGTATTATAATGCTGGATGGCAAGAATTTCTGTAGGAGCCATCAGCGCACTCTGACAACCATTTAGATACGCAAAATAGCAGGCAGCAGCAGCAACTGCTGTCTTTCCGCTTCCAACATCACCCTGTAAAAGCCTGTTCATAGGAACACTGCTGCATAAATCAGCACATATCTCCGATATAGCTTGCTTTTGCGCATTTGTAAGCTCAAACGGAATTGTTTGATATAATATTTCCACATTGGTATCACTGCTCATTTTTATAGCTGTTTTCTGCTTATTCCTGCCCTTTAACATGAGCATACCCAGCTGCAAGGTCAACAACTCATCAAAGGCTAGCCTTTTTTTAGCCATATCAAGCATTTCTTTACTTTGGGGAAAATGTATATTCTTTATCGCCTCTGTCAGACCACAAAGATTATTCTCCTCAATTATATCCTTTGGTAGAATTTCAATCGGCTCGCTATCCAGAATCTGCAGGCAACTTTTTATATTTGTTTGTACTATAGCCCCAGTCAAGCCCTCTGTCAACGAATAAACAGGCTGGAAAAGCTCCTTTGAATCACCTGCTATAACATGCGGAGAGGTAATTTCTTTTTTTAGCAAATCGCCCGTAACCTTGCCGTAAAAGTAATATTCATAGCCCACATTTAACGCATCAAAGGCATAATAATTATTGAAAAACACAACCAAGAAGTTATTCGTGCCATCATTTGCAATTGCCTTAAAAATATTTAAGCCCATGCGAATACGCTGTTCAGGTAGCTTTCTAACTATTGTCCCCTTCAACACGCAATATTCATTAATAGGTGCATCAATAACGGCAGTAACCTGAGTATAGTCAGTATAGCTTCTGGGGAAATGATACAAAAGCTCATAGGGTGTTGTAATACCAAGCCTTTCATACAGCCTTGAACGCTTCTCACCAACGCCTTTAAGTGTATTTATATTACTAAAAAGTCTTGTCATACAAACACCTCACATTTGTAATTAATATTTTATGGGGCAGATACAATCCACCCCATATCATAAAGTTTTAACTAGAAATCAAACTTTGGCAAGCTATCAAATCCTTTTTGTAAATCCTCATCAGTAGGAATAATATCTGTCAATGTTCCACTATTATATGCCATATATGCAGCTAAATCAAAGTATCCAGTGCCTGTCAAGCCAAAGATTATTGTCTTATCCTCACCAGTTTCCTTACATTCCAATGCCTCATCAATTGCAACACGAATAGCATGTGATGACTCTGGTGCTGGCAATGTTCCCTCAGTTCTTGCAAACAAGGTAGCAGCCTCAAATACACTTGTCTGTTCAACAGCAAAAGCCTCCATATAACCCTCATGATAAAGCTGTGAAACAATTGGTGACATACCATGAAAACGAAGTCCGCCCGCATGGCTTGGAGATGGCATAAATCCACTTCCTAAAGTATACATTCTCATAAGAGGAGTTGTCTGTCCAGTATCACCAAAATCAAGAGCATACCTACCTCTTGTAAGCGATGGGCATGATGCAGGCTCAACAGCAATAAACCTTATATTATTTTTACCATTAATCTTATCACCCATAAATGGTGAAATCAAGCCTCCAAGATTTGAACCGCCACCAGCACAACCAATAATAATATCAGGATTTATATCATATTTTTCACAAGCTATTTTAGTTTCCATACCGATAATGGACTGATGTAGAACAACATGATTAAGTACACTTCCCAACACATAGCGGCAATTATCAGTCTTTGCAGCAACCTCCATAGCCTCAGAAATTGCACAGCCAAGTGAACCGCCTGTTCCGGGGTTTTCAGCAAGAATCTTTCTTCCAACCTCAGTTGTATCAGATGGAGAAGGAATTACTTTTCCACCATAGGTTTCAATTACGCCCTTCCTGTATGGCTTTTGTTCAGCAGAAACCTTAACCATAAATACAGTCAAATCTACTCCATAAAAAGCACAAGCCATTGCCAAAGCTGTTCCCCATTGACCAGCACCTGTTTCAGTTGTAAGGCGTGTCAAACCCTGCTTCTTTGCATAATAAACCTGCGCCGCCGCTGAATTTAGCTTATGTGAACCAGATGTATTTGTTCCCTCGAATTTATAGTATATCTTAGCAGGTGTATCCAATGCCTTTTCCAAGTTATACGCCCTAATTAAAGGAGATGGACGAAACATTTTGTAAAAGTCCAGTATTCCTTCTGGAATATCTATATATTTATCAGTGGTGTTAAACTCCTGTTCAATCAATTCCTTGCAAAAAACAGGCTCCAAATCCTCAGGAGTACAGTATTTTCCTGTCGCTGGATTAATAAATGGTTCAGGCGGTGTCTTCATCTCCGCTCTGATATTATGCCACTGCTTAGGCATCTCATCTTCTGATAAATAAATCTTATACGGAATTTTGCTCATCCTTTTAAACCTACCCTTTCAATTATTTACTTGACCGCTACCTATCAAGCATCTCAGCTTATGAGACCACTGCCTCAAGCTCCGTTAAATCTTTTATAAAAAAATCTTAAATTAAATACTTTAAATATAATCAAAACAACAAAACGCAAGCAATAGTTTTCCACTATTCTACGGAAATAATGTAGTAATAGATTGACTGTCCACCATTTAAAAGCATAACCTCTATCTTATCGCCTACTTTAGCCTGCAGCATTGACTGAAGGTTTTCAGCATTCTCATCCGTAACATCAGCACCATAAATCAATGTAATATAGCTTGTATCACTCTTGATAAGCCTTCTTGTCAATTTTATAGCAGCCTTTGTGACATCTTTGGCAGTAAACGCTAGCTTATTATTGTCAAGTGCAAGAATTTCGCCCTTCTTAATGGAATATCCCTCATATTCGGAATCCCTTGCAGCAAATGTAATCAAACCAGTAGAAACCTTCTCAATAGCCTTAGTCATAGCAATTCTATTTTCAATAAAGTCGAGCGTTTCATCAAACGCAAGCATAGCTGAAATGCCTTGGGGAATAGTTCTTGTTTGCAAAACACAAACACTCCTGTCAGCAAGCTTTATTGCCTGTTCAGCGGCCATGATTATGTTCTTGTTATTCGGAAGTACAAATACAGTTTCCGCTGGAGTAGAATGTATCGCCCTTAAAATATCGTCAGTTGAAGGGTTCATAGTCTGTCCGCCTGTAACAATAACATCAACACCTAAATCCTTGAACATCGCCTCAATACCACTGCCCATAGCGACAGCAACGAATCCAAATTTCTTTTCAGGCTTAACAGGCACAAACTCCTGAACAGCTTTAATTTTATTTTCGCGAACCCTACTCTGGTGCTGTTCACGCATATTTTCAATTTTAATATTTACAAGTGCACCAAATTGCATGCCCCTTTCCAACGCTTTACCTGGATGGTCAGTATGCACATGTACTTTGATTATGTCATCATCATCTACTACTACAACGCTGTCGCCGATTGTTTCAAGATAGGCTCTGAGAACGGACGCGTCCTTACAATCCTCTTTTTTGTTAACGATAAACTCGGTGCAGTATGTGAAAGTAATTACCTCATCATCAACATTTCCAACAGCGGTACCATAGCTTTCCTGCGTTTTAACAGGGACATCCGATTCATTTTCTGCCTTTACAATATCGCCACCCTTAAAGACCTCAAGCATTGCCTCAAATATTACAAGAAGACCCTTTCCACCAGCATCAACAACTCCTGCTTTTTTTAGCGTGGGTAACATATCCGGAGTTTTGTCAAGTGTAGCTGCCGCCTCATCACAGACCTCCTGCCAAAGCAAGGCCACATCATTAGTTGACTTTGAGCTTTCCCTTGCCTTCACACTTGCAAGTCTTGCAACTGTTAAAATCGTTCCCTCCGTTGGCTTCATAACTGCCTTATATGCTGCAGAAACCCCTAATTCAAGAGCATTTGCAACATCCTCGCCTGAAGCAGTTTTAAGTCCACTCAAACCTTTTGCAAAGCCTCTGAAGAGCAAGGACAGAATAACGCCCGAATTACCTCTTGCTCCTCTTAAAAGTGCTGAAGCTGCAGTTTCAGCCACCTCTGAAACACTTACAGAATCATCAAGCAAAGCTAATTCTTTAGCAGCCGCACTCATTGTCATGGACATATTTGTTCCTGTATCCCCATCGGGAACAGGATATACATTAAGCTCATCAACTTCTCGTTTTTTATTCGCTATGCTAATAGCACCCGAAATCATCGCATCTCTTAATAAGCTACCATTAATCACTATATCCCTCTCTCCCCCGCAGATAAATCTTTTGTAATGTTGTTATTTATATGTTATAATATTATATATTTTCATAAGCCAAGCTATTCCTCTGCGGAGAAACGCCCAACATTATTAAACACTTAACTGTATATGAAAATATTTTTATACATTCATATTATCAATAAAAACATTTACCTTTGAAACTTCCATACCAGTTGCTTCCTCAACCGCAAACTGAACCTTATCGGATATACTTTTAGTAACAACTGAAATATTTGTTCCAAAAGCAACAGTAATATGCAAATCAACAATAAGCTTATTATCCTTTGATGTAACCTTTACACCCTTACTGATTTTATTATCTTTATTTTTTTTCTTAAAGAGTGCATATAAAGTATCAATAGGACTGCTTGAATTCATGTCAGCAACGCCAAAGCAGTTTGTTATGGTATATCCAATCAAGTCAGAAAGAAATTTTTCAGAAATGGTTATTTTACCAATATGGTTTTCTATGATAAGCACAAACATCACTCCCTAATACTATATAGTGTGCATTATCTGAACATGAATACTCAGTCAAATAATGTAATATTTTTTAATTTAAGCTTATAATGTTTTCTTTGCATCACAATAATTGCAATAATATTGCAATTATTATATCATATTTATCCCTCCATTACAATACTATAATTTATGAAAATAATAAAGTTTTTTATGTCCTCTTGCATTTTTTAAAGAATATGGTAAAATATAAATGGTATAAAAATTCTATTTAAATTGTAAAAATTATAGGAGTAAAAATGAAACTATTATTTATCGGAGATGTTGTTGGAAAACACGGATGTGAATTTTTGCAACAAAAACTATACTCATTAAAGCAAAAATATTCTGTAGATATTATAGTAGCAAACGGAGAAAACTCCGCCGTAGGAAACGGAATAACAAAGGCGTCAGCTGAAATGCTTTTTAATTGCGGTGTAGATGTAATTACCACCGGGAATCATGCGTTTAAACGCCGTGATGCTGTTCAAATATTTGAAAGTGATACCATACTAAGACCTGCAAACTACCCTGATGGAGTTATCGGAAAAGGAGTATGCGTACTGGATTATGGTAAATATTCAGTAGCAATAGTTAATCTGATGGGAACTGTGTATATGGACGCACTTGATAATCCTTTCAGCACAATGGATAAAATTTTAAAGGAACTTAAAACGCCTAATATTTTTGTTGATTTTCATGCTGAAGCAACTGCTGAAAAGAAAGCTATGGGGCATTATCTCGCTGGAAAGGTGACTGCTGTAATGGGAACTCATACCCATGTTCAGACAAATGATGAAATTATACTTAACAACCATACTGGATATATTACTGATGTCGGAATGACTGGACCTGAGCTATCCGTTCTTGGAGTTGCGATTGACCCTGCTGTAAATAAGCTGAAATATAAATATCCTGTGCAATTCTCCGAGGCAAATACTAGCTGTTTTTTAAACTCGGTTTTGGTAGAATTTTCCGAACAAATTGGAAGATGTACTAAAATTAACAAAATTATTGAGAGATAATGAACAAAAATTTGAAAAAGTATTGCAAAAAGGTTCATTATGTTGTATAATAACTATCACTAAGTACCTTTTTAAATTTATTCAGGAGGTTTCGACAATGGAAGTTTTAAAGGTCTCATCACATTCTTCACCAAATTCAGTTGCAGGAGCAATTGCAGGAGTAATTAGAGAAAAATCTGCTGTTGAAGTCCAAGCAATTGGTGCAGGTGCTGCTAATCAATCCATAAAAGCAATTGCGATTGCTCGTGGTTACCTTGCTCCTATTGGTATCGACTTAATCTGCACCCCTGCTTTTGCTAACATTGAAATTGATGGCGAAGAAAGAACAGCTATTAAGCTTATTTGTGAACAAAGATAGCTTATTATTAAATCAATAATGTACTTAATCTCTTTATAATGTACTTAATTAGGCGGTCGGTGACCGTCTTTTTTTATTGTATAAAATAAGCAGAGCTAAGAGCTTAAACTGCTAGCTAATGCCTTTACTTTATTATTATATTGCTTTTAGATTTCCCAATTCCTTCTTTAAAGCACCTCGAACGCTTTTTTGCCAAAAATACTCTCCTACAAACAAAACTTTTTTCAATCCCTTTCTTCTAAAAACAGCCTTTAAATGCTATGGTTATCAATGTCATGAGCCCATATGACGGAGTTCTTATATATTTATCAATTTGCATCCTGCAAAATTTCCCTCTGCACTTTATCATATCTTTCAATTAGAACAAGTTAGTATAATTTTATATT
>JAAYPV010000093.1 GCA_012519635.1 Clostridiales bacterium | reverse complement strand
ACAAATTCAATATCCGTTAAGGCTGAACATTCTGAAACTGTAATAGAAAAAGCAACATCACATAATGCAGCTATTTCACAAGAGGCAGTATCAGTAAGTGATAGCATAACACAAAGGTTAGAGTCTGTGCCAACTGTGCAGGCGGCAGATGAACCAGAGAAACCTGTACAGACCAATGTTGAAACAGCCCCACCAGCCTTAACCACACAGGAAACTGATAAAAAGGTTATTAAGGTTAAAATAGGGATATATTGCAATAAAGCAGTAGTAAATTGGGATAAGCTGAATGAAAGTGCAAAAAAGATAGTTCCTGAAAGTGGTGTTATTCTTGATATACAGGACTATAATGCCGAAGAAGGAGATACTGTTTTTGATGTGTTAAAAGGCGTATGTGAAAGTAATGGGATAAGCCTTAGCTATACGGGTAGCGTAAAGCGTAAAAATATTTATATAAATGGAATAAATGGCCTGTATGAACGCGATTGTGGGGGTGCAAGCGGTTGGGTTTATTCTGTTAATGATGAATTTATAATAGCAAGTGCTGGTGGCTATGTTGTAAAGGATGGGGATATGATAGAATTTCATTTTACAGATGGTTCAAGGGTCTTTTAGTGATTTATATCAAGGCAAGGATATGGCTAAAAAAATTCGTAGACAATATTTTATGTGGATTTAAATAATAAATAGAGTGTTTTAGGCTGATACTAAATAAGGAGTGTAAACAATGAGAAATCGCTTTTCAGATTATCCAGCGTGGATAATTTTAATCTATTTCTTAGGCGTAACAACATTTTCAATTTTGTTTACACATCCTTTTTTTGTTTTAATTAGTTTTGGTATAGGAATATTGTATTTTGCATTACTAAACGGAATAAAAAAGCTGCTGATACAAATAGTGATAATGCTTCCGACGGTACTGTTTTTGGGGGTCATAACTCCATTTGTAAATAATAAGGGAGTGACACCTATTTTATATGTGAATAGCCGACCGATAATGCTTGAATCAGTGCTTTATGGTGTATTTACAGGTATTATGATAATAACTATAATTGTGTGGTTTAGCTGCTTTCATAAGACTCTTGGAAACGATAAGTTTTTATATCTTTTTGGGAAAAGGTTTCCTGTTACTGCATTAACAGTAACAATGATTTTCAGATTTATACCATATTTTAAATTAAAATTATTAGAGATAAGCTCTGCACAGAGAATGCTTGGTGTTTCAACTTCGGCTGGAAAGCTATCGGATAGGATTAGAAATGGAGGACAGATTTTGTCTGCTCTTGTTTCCGTAAGTCTTGAGGGAGCGATTGAAACTGCTGGTTCAATGACAGCAAGGGGGTTTGGGTTGAGCAGACGGACATCATATCAGCGTGACAGCTTTTCATATGTTCAGATAACAATCCTTTTTGCCGCTATTGCTTTAATTATCACTTTTTTTATTATGTATGCAAATGGGATACTATCCTTTTATTATTTTCCGACACTTGCAGAGTTTGAAATGGGTGCAATAGAAGTGCTTATGCTTTGTCTGTATGCTTTATATTTAATAATGCCGATTGCAATTATGGTTGGAAATGAGGTTTATTGGAAGGTCAAAATGGGTGTGATAAATTGAAGGCTAATTTTACAATAATCAGCTTTGCAGGAGTGTTGCTGATACTTGCTGTTTTTTTTATAGTATTTGAACGGAGGAAACCAAAGGCAAAGGAAATAATACCTATTGCAGTTATGTGTGCGGTGGCGTCGGTGAGCAGGGTTATATTTAATTTTATGCCGCAGGTTCAACCAGTTACTGTAATAGTAATAATTATGGGTGCTTGCTTTGGGAAACAGTCTGGATTTATGACGGGAGCGTTGTCGGCTCTTGTATCGAATATGATATTAGGACATGGTTTCTGGACTCCGTTTCAGATGCTTGCGTGGGGTATAGTAGGATTCGTTGCTGGCATATTTGCAGATATGAAATTATCAGGAAGCATGGTTTTTATGTGCATATATGCTTTTATATCAGCCTTGCTTTATGGTTTAATAGCTGACTTCTGGACAATTGCGTTCATGGCTGGAGAAAATCTAACATGGGGTATAGTCTTGTCGGTGTATTCTGCGGGTCTTTTGTTTAACATAGTACATGGAATAGGTAATGTGGTCTTTATGATAGTATTTTATAAAATATTTATGGAGAAGTTTGAAAGGATTAGCGAAAAATACGGAGTCGGATACTGATGAGGTAATAAATAATACATTTAAATAGTATAAATACTATATTTATGTAAAAAGTTAATTATTATAGTTATTTTATTAAGAATAAAATATAGAAAAACGGCTATGGCTTTATCATAGCCGTTTTAGCGTTAAAATAATTAAGTTACATTTGGAGGGTTAACACCTGTCATCTGGCGTGTGATATCTTCAAGTGCTTGTGAATTTGTGGTACTGCTTGGTGAAACAAGGTTATCCACATATTGTTTCATTTCCTCTTTAGATTCTATTGAGTGAACATCATTAATAATGCGTTGTTGCTGAGAGCTTGGAAGCCTTGAAAAGTAATTCAAAGCACTTTCGTTTTGAGAAAGTGCCATAACGAGTCCGACAGGCATTTCCGAACGATTCATAGAATTATTGTTCATTTTTTATAAAACTCCTTTGAAATTAAATAAAAACTAGGCGATTTTTAAGTTATTTAGCCTATGTTATAAATTATTTGCATAAAGAATAACAATATTAAATATAAAACAAATGTGAAGAAATTTTAAATTTTTTTAAAATATAATTAGATTATAAGTGAAAAGCTTGTAAAAATCTTTGATATGAGTTATAATATTTGTGAATAGTTAACAAGTAACTAGATGGGTGTTTATTAATTATTAAATATGTAAAAAAAAAGATAATTTCATATAGTTTTAAACAAACATCGCATTATTTTAAGCTTTAAATTAGTAAATATCTATAAAAATTTGCTTATTATTTATGCTAAAAAATCAATTGAAGTGAGTGGTGATAAATGTTATAATGTTCTATGGTAGAGTACTATGCAGTTTTGCTCTAGTTTTTTCTAGTTTTACTCTCTAATTTGGGTTTATTGAAATTCGGAGGTGGTTAAATGAAGAATTATTCGTATTCAGCGAAGGATGCGACCGGAAAAGTAGTTAAGGGAACACTATTCGCTGAAGATGAACGAGATTTTATGGAAAAAATTAATGAAAAGGGGTTATTGGTTACTAATTATAAGGAAAGCGAAGCAAATACAACTAAAACAGTACATAAGCTAAAAACCAAGGATTTGGCATACAATTGTCGACAATTAAGTGCGATGCTTTCTTCTGGTCTAACCTTAGTAAAGGCGTTGGATATATTATGCAGGGAGCAATCAACTGAAAAAGGAAGAATGATATGGCGAGATATTTATGAAAATGTTCAAAAGGGTGAATCTTTTTCAGCTTCTTTGGAACTGCACGAAGGAGTATTCCCACCATTGCTAATCAGCATGGTCGCTGCTGGAGAATCAAGTGGTTCACTTGATGTAATTATGAAGAGAATGTCTGACCATTACGCAAAGGAAGGTAAGCTAAACAACAAGATTAGGGGTGCACTAATGTATCCTGCAATTTTGCTTGTTCTTTCAGTTGCGATTGTAATCGGTATGTTTACTTTTATTATGCCTACATTCCTCGGAATGTTTGAAAGTGAGTCAGATATGCCGGCGTTGACAAGAGCAATGGCGGGCATTAGTGGGTTCTTTAGAACTAAATGGTATATCTTGCTTATTCTCTTAGGCGGCTTGGTGTTTGGAATAATTTATGCACTTAAGATTCCTTCAGTAAGATTGAAAATCGACAGATTCCTTATAAAAGGTCCCGGTTTCGGCAAGCTGGTTGTTAAGGTATATACAGGACGATTTGCACGAACACTCTCATCACTTTATTCAAGTGGTATCCCAATGGTTGAATGTATTCAAAGATCGTCTGCAATTCTTGGCAACAGCTATATAAATGAAAAGTTCGAAACAGTAATCGATGAGGTAAAACAAGGTGAAACACTTTCGGCATCAGTACAGCGAACTGATATATTTGACTCTATGTTCTGCTCCATTATATATGTTGGAGAAGAAGCGGGTGCGTTGGATGAAATCCTTGAGAAAACATCCGATTATTATGAGGATGAAGCAGACTCAGCTATCCAGAGGCTTGTTGGAATGATAGAGCCTATCATGATTATATTCTTAGGTATAATGGTTGGATTAATAGTTGCATCTGTTATGCCAGCATTATATGGTTCAATGCAGAATATTCAGTAACAGAGAGGTGGAAAAAATAAATGTTATCATTTGATATTACCGATAGAAATATTAGAATTATAAAGGGTGTCGAAAGTAATGGAAAAATCCGTATAAGCTCTGCGGCAACCTTAAACCTTGAGGAAGAGGTAATTATAAACGGACATATTAAAGATGTTCCGCGCCTAGCAACACTTATAAATCAGGTGTTGAAAACAAATAAAATGGCTGAGAGGGAAGCTATTATCAGTATTTCCTCAAACCTTATCATTTTTAAGGAGTTACATATACCAAGAGCTACAAAGGGTTCTGAATTTGATAAGATGGTTAAATCAGAAATGCAGGCAGCTATGGGAATTGATGACCAATACAGCATATCATATATTATAGTAGATGATTCATATAACTCAAAAGCAAATAGTGAAGATAATGAAGGCGTAAAGGTTTTGGCAACAGCATGTCCTTACGAAATCATTGAGGGATATAAGAGAGTATTCCAGATGCTAAGCATCTCACTAAAATCAGTAATGGTTGGCTGCAACAGTATTACAAAGGTTCTTTTGTCGGATTCAAGGCTTAAGGCAAAGATGCCATTGCTTGCGGTTCAGATTGACAATACTTTTATCAGTTTGAACTTGTATGAGCGTGGTCAGCTTGCGTTCTCAAGATTTGCGTCTATTTCTCCTGAGGACTACGATAATTCTGAAGACTATGTATTTGAAGCGGTTAATGAAAACATCTTCAGAATGTTACAGTTCCAGAAAAGCAGAAATACTGATGAATTAATTGAAAATGTTGTATTCTATGGTGATACAAGAGAATATGTAAGATTAACTAATGCGTTGGAGCAGATGGATATTTCAACAAGTATTATCAATGTTCCTCCACAGATACATGGGTATGAAAATCTTGAATTTTCACTTTATGCAAATGCAATCGGTGCAATGTTCAAGAGGAATAAGGATACTGAAAAAATTAATCTTCTTGAAACCGATACAATTAACAACAGCGTGATTAAATCTAATACCTCCTATGGTGCATTGTTACTTGCATCATGTGCCGCTGTAGTTGTTGTTATGGGTGGAATTATTGGATATTTGGCTATATCAAATAGTAATATTAAGAAGGAAACTCAACAAATCGTTAATGAGATTAATAGTCCTGAAACCAAGAAAAAGCAAGTAAGAGTTAAGGAACTTGAGGAAATGAAAACTAAGGTTAAGGATTATCAGACAAGAATCACAAACGCTTATGATGCATACAAGACTAATCCAATAATAGAAAAGGCTTTGTATGATAAAATTGATAGCAAGCTAAGCGAAGCTGCAGGAGAGTTAAATCTTGATGCAAAAATTACGCAGATAAGCTATGAGAACGGCTTGCTTATTATGGACATTGAGGCACAAGCGGATGGTGATTCATCTCAAACACTTCCATCAGTTATTGTTGATAAGATGACAACAATTGAGGAGTTTGAAGAAATTTTATATTCAGGATATGATTTGGCTGATACAGGTGATGAGGGTGCCGCTGAGGGTGCTAAGGAAATAATTATGACTTTGGAGATAAAACTAAAGGCTGGCGAAATTGCAATTGAAGCACCGACTACAACAGCTGATGGAGAGGATGGTACTCAAGAATGAAACTAAGTTATAGAGATAGGATTATATTGATATTTGTATCTTTGATAGCAATTGTATTGCTTGGTATTTTTCTAGGAATAAAGCCACTTTCTCAAGAAATTAAGACTAATAGAGCTGAGCTTGAAAAGCAGGAAAAGGCATTAGCGGAGATTCAAAAGGAAATAGATAGGATCCCCGTTTTGGAGAAGGATATTGACGAATCTTATAAAGCTTCTGTTCAAATTGCACGCAAGTTTACAGAGCAAAGAGAACCAAATGAACTTGATAAATTCCTACAGCCTATTATTGATGGCAGTGCATTTAATGTAAATTCAACATTCTATCCAGGTGAGCCTTCGGTTGTAAATTTGGAGTATTATTATGTAACTCCTAATATTTTGACTTATCCACTAGCAGAGGCAGCTGACCTTGATGGTTCGCTTTCTAAAGAAGCTGCTTCAAAGATGTTGAATACTGTTGTACTTTCAGCAAGATCAGTTGAAGGTGTGGCAGGAAGCTCGGTTGAGTTTGATTTCAAGGCTAAAAAAGCAGATATCATGAAATTTATTGATGATATAAAGGCGCTTGACGAAACAATTATAGTTAAGAGTATTGTAATAGATGACTATACTTTTGGGGAAGACAGTGAAAATCCTGATGATGTTGAATATTCGACGGGCACAATTACAATAGACTTCTATTCAGTTCAGGAAATTGTTAAACCAAACTTAGGAAGCTAGAGGTATATATTCTTCGTAAGCAGATGGTTCGCTTATGTTAGAAAGGTGGTATAGCAATATGGAAAAGCAAAAGAACAAAAGCATTAAGCTGAAGGGTACTGTCTTGTTCACTGTTGTATCCGTAATGATGGTCTTGATTGTTTTTGTTATGGCGACATTAACAATAGCATCAGCAGCTAGCAAGCGTTCGTATAATGCATATTTTAAAAATCAAGCATATTATTCGGCGCGCTCGGTTGTTGATACTACGCTTCAGGAACTTTTAAATGCAGATATTTCGTCAAATGATCTTAAAAAAGAAGCATCCAAACTGGTGAAAAAAGGTGACACACTTGAGTTAAGTTGTGAATTACCCGCGGGTATGGGTAAAGTGACAGACCTAAGGGTTGAGTATGCAGGCATGGATCAAATTGGAACAGCAAGCTTTGTCACTGGTTCAGGGGATGGAATAATTAAAATAACAGCAACTGTTGAAATGGGTGGCCAGGCTAGCACATACTCTCAGTATGTTTTAAAGTCACCAGCGGTTACTATTCCTGCTATTTCCGAGGGAGCTCTTGTTTCAATGGGTAAGGGTATGCAAGATGATACTACTTCTCCTAAGATATTTGGTTCAACTTATTCATTTAATAGTTCTGTTGATTCAGAGAATCTTGAAGAAGTTAAGAAAAATTGGAGCGAACTTAGAAATGAAGGTTCAGCAAATGCATTACACTATAATAGTAGTGTTTATGTATATACTTCAATGACTTTTAGGTTTGAAAAGGGTACTGGAATTTACATTGGTGGACATATGTCCATGCAGAACATACCAAAGTTTTTTTCAGTAGCAGAATTTGGTTCTACTGGTTTGATGTATAATGAGATTCCATATATTTATGTGGGCGGAGTGTTCTATCAAGACAGTAACAGTAGGATAGAAGTAGGTACGAAAGAGCGTCCAGTTAATATTTATTGTGGAAGCATGAATGGTTGGGATGGTATAGTAGGATATAAATCCTATGGTGATATTTATGCTTATGATGAGTATGTAGAAGGTAGCACCGAGAAAGTAACTGAGGATGGAACAAGGGAAGTGCCAACCGGTTTAACTGTTTTTGGTGGTGGCGGAGATGGAAATAGTATATTAAAATGGGTTGACAGTTTAATAAATTCTACAGATCCTAATTTCGCTAACCATACAGGTGGTAGCTTTTATTCAAACGGAAGATTACAGATTACAGGTGTTAAATCAACATTTGAGGGTGATGTAATAGTTAAGGAGAAGATTATTATAGACACCTCAAATAATCTCCATATTGGTGGCTCATTATATGCAGGGAAAGGGCTTGAGATTAATACAATTAGTGAAATAAAAATTGACGGTGGAATTTTCTTAGGCTCAACTGAAGGAGTAAGCATTAGTATTAGTGCAAATATTAATGGCGTTGTATATGGTGGTGAAGATATAGCTGCGTATATTGCAGCAGTTAACGCAGCAGCAGATTCTGCTAAGGTAGCTGAAACTCAGGCAAAGATTGATTCAGAACCACCATCTATCTTCCCTAAGACAATGGATAAGGAATTTTTATTTAAGGGAGATATGGATATAACAGATCCTGATGAAAGAGCTAAGACAATAACAATAGTTGATATTAAGACAATGTTTGAGTCCTTTAAGACAACATATGTAAATGCAGAAGGAGAAACAGTGACAGAATACAAGGATTATAAAATGCAACCAGAAGATGATAAGGTATGCTACAACACTGTTTATAAAGCTGATGATATTGACTTCACTGAAGCTAGTCCGTTAACATCTAACTGCACATTATCTGGTCAGTGGAATGAGGATATTTATATACAGCCAAGTCCAGGACAATCAATTTGGATTTGCTTGTATAATTT
>JAAYPV010000092.1 GCA_012519635.1 Clostridiales bacterium | reverse complement strand
TGCAGCCTGTGCAGCAGCCAAACGAGCGATTGGCACTCTGAATGGTGAGCAGGATACATAATTCAAACCTACATTATGGCAGAACTCAACAGTTGATGGGTCGCCACCATGCTCTCCACAGATACCAAGCTTGATTTCAGGTCTTGTAGCTTTACCAAGCTCAACAGCCATCTTAACGAGCTTGCCAACACCCTTCTGGTCAAGTCTTGAGAATGGATCAGACTCATAGATAGCCTTTTCATAGTAAGCATCCAAGAACTTACCAGCATCGTCACGAGAGAATCCGAATGTCATCTGTGTCAAGTCGTTTGTACCGAATGAGAAGAACTCAGCCTCAGTTGCAATTTCATCAGCTGTTAAGCAAGCACGAGGAATTTCAATCATAGTACCAACCTTGTACTCAAGCTCTACTCCAGCCTTAGCAATTTCCTCATTAGCAGTTTTTACAACAACTTCCTTAACAAATTTCAATTCTTTTATTTCACCAACAAGCGGAATCATAATCTCTGGAACTGGCTTCCACTCTGGGTTTTCCTTAGCAACAGCGATAGCAGCCTTGATTACTGCTCTTGTTTGCATAGCAGCAATTTCAGGATAAGTTACAGATAGACGGCAACCACGATGTCCCATCATTGGATTGAACTCATGCAATGAAGCAATAATATCCTTAACTTCCTTAACAGTCTTTCCTTGTTCTTTAGCAAGTGCTTCAATATCCTTTTCCTCTGTTGGAACGAATTCATGTAGTGGTGGGTCAAGGAATCTGATTGTAACAGGGTTGCCCTTCATTGTTTTGTAAAGAGCCTCAAAGTCACCTTGCTGCATTGGCTCTAATTTTGCAAGAGCTTTTTCTCTTTGTTCAACAGTATCTGAAACAATCATCTCACGGATAGCTGCAATTCTGTCGCTCTCAAAGAACATATGCTCTGTACGGCAAAGACCGATACCCTCTGCACCATATTCAAGAGCCTTTGCTGCATCATTCGGAGTATCAGCATTAGTTCTAATTTTAAGTGTTCTATATTTATCAGCCCATTCCATAATTCTGCCGAATTCGCCACTAATTTTAGCATCAACAGTAGGAATAGCCTCACCATAAATAGCACCAGTAGAACCATCAAGAGAAATGTAGTCACCCTCTTTAAAGATTCTGCCTGCAAGCTCAAACTGCTTGTTTGCTTCATTCATCTTGATTTCACCACAGCCTGATACGCAGCAAGTACCCATACCACGAGCAACAACTGCAGCATGAGATGTCATACCACCACGAACAGTAAGAATACCCTCTGAACAATGCATACCCTCAATATCCTCTGGTGAAGTTTCAAGTCTTACAAGGATAACCTTTTCACCCTTCTGAGCCCATGCAGTAGCATCCTCAGCAGTAAATACTATTTTACCACAAGCTGCACCAGGAGAAGCTGCCAAAGCAGTTGCAATTGGTTTAGCCTTCTTCAAAGCATCAGCATCAAATTGTGGGTGTAGCAAAGCATCAAGCTGCTTAGGGTCAATCATCAAAAGTGCTTCCTTTTCGCTAATCATGCCTTCATCAACAAGGTCACAAGCGATTTTCAATGCAGCAGAAGCAGTTCTCTTACCATTTCTTGTCTGGAGCATATAGAGTTTCTTTTCCTCAATAGTAAACTCCATATCCTGCATATCACGATAATGATTTTCAAGCAAACCGCAAATTTTTACAAACTGCTCATAGCATTCAGGCATAACATCCTTTAGCTGGTCAATATTCTGTGGAGTTCTTACACCAGCAACAACGTCCTCGCCCTGAGCATTCATGAGGAACTCACCATATATCTTCTTCTCACCTGTTGATGGGTTTCTTGTAAATGCAACACCTGTACCAGATGTTTCGCCCATGTTACCAAATACCATAGACTGAACGTTTACAGCAGTACCCCATGAAGCAGGGATATCATTCATTCTTCTATAATAAATAGCTCTCGGGTTATTCCATGAACGGAATACAGCCTTAACAGCACCCATTAGTTGTTCCTTAGGGTCGCTTGGGAAATCTGTACCAACCTTAGCTTTATATTCAGCCTTAAATTGCTCAGCAAGGTCCTTAAAATCTTCAGCAGTTAATTCTGAATCAAGAGAAACTCCCTTTTCTTCTTTCTTCTTGTCGATAAGCTCTTCAAAATATTTCTTACCAACTTCCATAACAACATCTGAATACATTTGGATAAAACGACGGTAAGAGTCATAAGCAAATCTAGGGTTATTTGTTTTCTTTGCAAAAGCTTCAACAACAGCATCATTCAAACCAAGATTTAGGATTGTATCCATCATACCAGGCATTGATGCTCTTGCACCTGAACGCACGGAAACTAAAAGAGGATTTTCTAAATCGCCAAACTTCTTGCCAGTAATCTCCTCCATCTTCCCGATATATTCCATAATCTGGCCTTGTATTTCATCATTGATTTTTTCGCCATCCTCATAGTATTGAGTACAAGCTTCAGTTGTAATTGTGAAACCTTGTGGAACTGGCAAGCCTAGCTTAGTCATCTCTGCGAGGTTAGCTCCCTTACCTCCGAGAAGTTCTCTCATAGTGCCATCGCCCTCTGAGAACAAGTAAACGAATTTTTTGCTCACTTTTTATTACCTCCAAATATTTTCTTAATTCCCGCCGAACGGCAAAATTTCACTGCCCCCAACGGAGTTAATTGTATTATAACATATACATTATAAAATTTCCACACATTTTTAAAAAAAATTATCGCTTCTTTCTTTCGCTACACTATATTAACAATTATTAAGCATTTTTGTTAGATTTATTCTACATTTTTGTCGCGTATGAATTTTTTTCTCAATACTTGTAAAGGGAAGCTGGTGAAAAACACTACTTACAAATATCGTCATTATTTTACGCAGTCAAAATAATGCCTTTTATAGCATATTACACAAACTTAATTATTTGAAAAAGTTTTTAATAAAACCACTTTAAAAAATTCTGGTTTATTGATATAATATTAAATAAGTATGTGTAAATATAAATACAATCTTACCAATAGCTCAGTAACTAATTGTATTTTAAAATAAATTTATTTAGAAGGAGTTTTTATAATGGATAATGTAGTAATTCTTGCCGGCGGACAAGGCAAAAGAATGAAAGCCGATATACCAAAGCCCATGTTTAAGGTTCTTGGAGAACCTATGCTTGAATGGGTTATTAAGGCCTGCAAGGGTGCAGATTTAACTGAATTATGTATTGTCAAGGGTTATAAATTTGAATATATCGATGAATATTTAAAAGGGAGCTTTGAAACTGTTCTACAGGAAGAGCGTCTTGGAACAGGTCATGCAGTTATGCAGGCTATTCCATTCCTCAAGAAAAATATCAACGATAATACTCTTGTACTATGTGGTGATGCACCTTTTATTGACAGCGAAACAATCAAGAACGCTTTGAAGTTACATAAAAGAGAGGACAATTCCGTTACAGTCATAACCTCTATTGTAGACGACCCAACAGGATATGGCAGAGTTGTGAGAAGTGAAAATGGAATAGCATCAATTGTTGAGGAAAAGGACGCTACAGAGGAACAAAAGAAAATAACGGAAATCAACTCCGGCGCATACTGGTTTAAAACTGCTGATTTAGTATCTGCGTTGGATGAAATTAAGCCTAATAATGCTCAGGGTGAATATTATTTGACTGACAGTGTTTTTATAGCTTTAAACAAAGGCAAGCGTGCTAACGCATATATTTCTGAAAATCCAAATGTCGTGCTTGGTGCAAATGACAGAAAAGGCTTGCTTTTGCTAAATAATATCGCAAGAATGGCTATTATTGAAAAGCATATGGAGAATGGAATTGAATTTAACTGCACTGATGGCATTACCATCGGCAGAGATGTTAAAATTGGTTTAGGCACAGAAATTTTACAAGGGACAATTATAAAAGGTAATACAGTAATTGGTGAAAATTGTGTTATAGGTCCTAACTGTCTGATTGAAAACTGTGAAATTGGTGATAATGTTACATTAAATTATGTTCAAGCATATGAGTCGAAGATTGAAGAAGGTGCTAAAATCGGACCATTTGTTCATATTCGTCCTAACAGCGTTATTGGCAAAAATGTTAAGATAGGTGACTTTGTTGAGGTTAAAAACTCAAATATTGGCGAAAACACATCTATTGCACATTTGACATATGTTGGAGATAGCGATGTTGGCAGCAGAGTAAATTTCGGTTGTGGCTGTGTGACAGTAAATTATGATGGAGTAAATAAGAATCGTTGCAAGATAGGTGATAATTGCTTTATTGGATGTAATACTAATCTTATTGCTCCTGTCAAACTAGGAGAAGGGGTATATACAGCCGCTGGTTCTACGATTACAAAAGATGTGCCTGATTATGCATTAGCAATTGAAAGAGGCGAATTGAAGTTCAGGGAAGGGTATAGCAAGCGTAAGCTGAAAGATAAATTGAAGTAGAGACTCTATTGCCGCAGGGATTTGACTTTTGCTTGAGGTTTGCTTTCTTTTTATTTATTTGTTTTATGGGCTCTTGTTTTTAGTGCACTTTGTTACTTTTCTTTTACTTATGTACTTGAATTCACATGAATCTTTTTATTATTTTCTCTGCTCATACAAAAAACGCACATAAAGCACAAGATATTTCAAAAACAGAAATGAAAGCAAACCCAAATCAATAAAAATAGAAACGGAGTACTCACTATGAACATATTTCAGCTTTTTGATAAAATATCCTCCCCTACTACACCCTCCGAACCCATATCCCATATCATAGTCGGCTTGGGCAATCCCGGCACAAAATACGAAAACACTCGCCATAATGCAGGCTTTATGGCCGTCGATACCCTTGCTGAAAAATATAACTCCCCCATTAAAAAAATAAAATTCAAATCATTAATTAGCAACACTATGATAAACGGTAAGAACTGCCTACTCATGAAACCATCAACCTTCATGAATAACAGCGGTCAGGCAGTTGTCGAAGCAATGAACTTTTACAAAATTCCTATAGAAAATATTCTCGTCATTTATGACGACATCTCACTCGAACCATCTAAAATACGAATTCGTCGCAAGGGCAGTGATGGGGGGCACAATGGAATAAAAAGTATTATTTATCTTACAGGCTCAGATGCATTCCCCCGTATCAAAATTGGCGTCGGCAAAAAACCCCATATGAATTATAATCTTGCCGATTGGGTCTTGTCTGATTTTACAAAAGATGAAATTCCTCTTATAAAAAATGCTTGTGATGATGCGTGTAAATGCATTGAACTGATAGTTAGTAACCAAATTGATAAGGCTATGAACGAATTCAATTAACTTTTTGCCAAATAGGAGGCATTTTTTTGCAGATATTTAAACAAATTATTAACGAGCTTTCCAGTTTTCAGGAACTAAAAAATTGCCTTGATAACGGTATTCAACCAATTTCTGTAACAGGCGTCTCTCAAATTCATAAAGCACATATTATTTACGCACTAGAGAGAAATGGAACAACGCTTGTTATTACAGATGACGAAAATAACGCAAAGAAACTATGCTATGATATAAATGAAATCGCAGGGCAAACTCTTGCCCATGCCTTTCCATCAAAAGAACTTACCCTCACAAATATTGAGGGCGTTTCGCGTGAATATGAAAATATTCGCCTTGCAATTCTGTCCAAAGTATGCACAGGTGAATGTAAATTTTTAGTCGCAAGTATAGAAGCTGCATTGCAGCTGACCATACCTAAAAGTATACTTATCAACAGCATTATAACAATAAAACAGGGTGATGAAATTCAAATTCAGGAATTGACCAGAAGGCTTGTAGAGTGTGGCTATTCATTCTGCGAAACAGTTGAGGGCACATCACAGTTTTCAGTTAGAGGCGCAATTGTCGATATATTCCCTGTTCAGTCCGATTTTCCGTACAGGATTGAATTTTGGGGTGATGAGGTAGATAATATTTCAGCTTTCGATGTTGAAAGCCAACGAAGAACGGATTCATTTGAAAGCGTGAGTATTACTCCTACTTTGGAAATAATCGCTGACAGAGAAACGCTTGCTGAAAAAATTGAGGATTTTGCTAAAAATGTAAAAGGTAAGCGTGCTGCGATTGTCAAGGAAAAGCTAAACAATGATGCTAATCGTTTAAGAAATAAGCTACATCTTAATAATGTTGACAAATACATTCATTTAGCCTATGATGAACCTGCAACTGTTTTTGATTATATTACTGAAGCAATTATATTTAATGAATATACAAATATTGCAGAAAAGGCTAAATCCGTTTTAGCACAACATAATGAGGATATTAAACTATTACTTGATGAGGGTGAGCTTTGCAAGGGCCTTGACAGCTATTACCTTGAAATTGCACAATTTTTAAGCCTTGTTGAAAAATATCCTCAGATATATCTTGATGTTTTTATGCATGGAAGTAATAGGATAAATTTTCAGAAATTGATTAATTTTGAGGCGATACAAACTGCGTCATGGGGTGGTGAAATTCGTCAGCTTATCGAGGATTTAAACTCCTTTTGCAGTAGGGACTATAAGGTTATTTTGTTTGCTGGAAGCGAAAAAACCCTACCCATTTTAGCCAATGATTTGCGTGAAAGTGGTATTAACTGCGATATTGCAACTGAAAATCCCACAGTTGAACCTGGTAGAGTTCTGATTATGGCAGGGAGCTTATCAGGTGGATTTGAGTATCCCGAAATAAAAACAGCCTTGGTTACTCATACGAAGGCTGCTCACAAAAAGAAGAAGTTTAAAAAGCATAAAAAAAGTGAGGAGATACGATATTTATCCGATATTTCAGCGGGAGATTTAGTCGTTCATTCCCTATATGGAATAGGACGATTTATTGGCATACGCAAGCTTGAAATGGACAAAATCACCAAAGACTATATAACCATTGAGTATGCAGGCAAGGATAAGCTCTATGTTCCTGTTACACAGCTTGATATGGTGTCAAGGTATATAGGTACAAGTGATGAAACAGGGGTTAAGCTAAATAAGCTATCCTCCACTGAATGGCAAAGAACACGCAATAATGTAAAGAGTGCCGTAAAAGATATTGCTAAGGAGCTTATTGCACTCTATGCCAAAAGGGAAAATAGCAAGGGCTTTGCATTTTCTCCCGACAGCGAATTGCAGTTTGAATTTGAGGAACGCTTTCCTTATGTCGAAACTGACGACCAGCTTCGTTGCATAGAGGAAATTAAATCCGATATGGAGCGTGTTCGTCCTATGGACAGACTGCTTTGCGGAGATGTTGGCTTTGGAAAAACAGAGGTTGCATTTCGCGCAGCATTTAAATGCGTACTTGATGGGAAACAATGTGCAATACTTGTTCCTACAACTGTTCTGGCATGGCAGCATTATCAGACAGCGTTAAAAAGATTTGAGCATTTTCCAGTAAATATTGAGTTGCTATCACGCTTTAGGACTCCTAAACAGCAAAGTGAAATACTCAAGAAACTAAAGACTGGCAAATTAGACATTATTATTGGCACTCATAGACTTGTTCAAAAGGATGTTGAATTTAAAGCACTAGGACTTGCAATAATTGATGAGGAGCAGCGATTCGGTGTTGCTCATAAAGAAAAATTTAAGGAGTATTTTGCTGGCGTTGATGTGCTTACATTATCGGCAACGCCAATTCCAAGAACGCTTAATATGGCAATGAGCGGAATTAGGGATATGTCCATAATCGAGGAACCCCCACAGGACAGATATCCTGTTCAGACCTATGTTATTGAGCATAATATGGGAATTATCGTACAGGCTATATCAAAAGAGTTAAAGCGTGGTGGACAGGTGTATTATATTCATAATCGAATTGATACTATTGCAAGATGTGCAGCACAGCTGCAGGAGTTACTTCCTGATGCAAGAATTTCCTACGCTCATGGGCAAATGCCTGAAGAAACCATGTCTGAAATATGGCGACAGCTTGTTGATCATGAAATTGATATTCTTGTCTGCACAACAATTATTGAAACTGGTGTCGATATTCCAAATGTTAATACACTTATCATAGAAGATGCCGATAAATTTGGGCTTTCACAGTTATATCAGCTAAGGGGGCGTGTGGGCCGTTCTAACAGGCGTGCTTATGCATATTTTACATTTAGAAAAGGAAAGGTTCTCACAGAGGTAGCCTCAAAGCGTCTGAATGCCATAAGAGAATTCACACAATTTGGAAGTGGTTTCAGAATCGCCATGCGTGACCTTGAAATTCGTGGTGCTGGCAATATTTTAAGCGCAAAACAACATGGACACATGGAGGCTGTCGGTTATGATATGTATCTGCGACTTCTTTCAGAGGCTATTGCAGAAGAAAAGGGGGAGCCAATCCAGAAAGCCGAAGATTGCATTGTTGATATTCAAATTGAGGCACATATTCCTGAAAAGTATATTGAAAGCCTATCACAAAGGCTTGATGTTTACAGAAGGATTGCGTCAATCTCAACCGAAGAAGAAAGCATGGACTTTATTGATGAATTGATTGACCGCTATGGTGAACCTCCAAAGGCAATACTTGGGCTTATTCAGATTTCCCTACTTAGAAATACAGCAGCAAGACTTGGTATCAGCGAAATCTCACAGGTAAATAATCAGCTTATGTTCTATACTGAACACCCTTCAATGGAGCAATTATCTGCTTTATCCGATAAATTTAAAGGAAGGATTAAATTCAATAGCCTTCCAAGACCATATATAGGTATAATGCTTAACGCAAATCAAAAGGCTATCGAGCTAATGAACGAAGTGCTGTCCACTATGGATATAAGCTAAGTTAAAAGCCCAAAAATAACCCCTATCATTTTATGATAGGGGTTAAAATATTCAGATACTGATTAATATAAAATTATACCGATTAACTAAATTTTAAAATACTTTCACTTTTAACATTAAGCTTATAATACCAATAACTCCTTGCGTAAGCACCTTTGTTATCCTGTGATGATAACAACTCAATAAAATATGTACCTTCTGGAAGTGGTGTTGTACCATCATATTCAATTGTTGCATATGTAGTTGCATCATATAAATAATTAACAAATAATTCCCCATCTATTGGCTTGTTCATGCTCATATTGTCTGTATAGTCAATCTCAGGGAAATTATCCTTTATTCTTGAAAAACTATATCCAAACGCTCCCTCTCCATCATACATAATCCAATTGCCATTTTCATAAAAAGAACCTGAAATAAAAAGTTTATATGGAATAATGCTTTCATCTCCATTTGAAACCGTAGCAGTGAATGGAGAAACATTTATATACGATGCAGTGGTTCCAAATCCAGTAGTTTCAATTGGCAGAATTGAAGAAAAAGCATTCGATTTAAAATAAATTAAATCCAATACATTTACCGTACCATATCCGTCTAAATCATAGTTAAATTCATCATACGATTTATTTGTTAACAAATACTCTTTAATATCTTTAGAATTATCAACATTGTACTTTAACCCAGTATTTGATGATACCGCTGTTAACGCAGTTGGCTCAGCGGTTATTCCTTGATTGAGAAAACCTCCAAGTAAAACTATAGCAAACGCAGTAGTTATAACCAAAGTCAGTATTGATTTTGACATAATTTTGTCCTCCTTTTAAATGTTTTTAAATTGTAAAATATAACAGCACATACAACTTGTTCCTTATATACTAATTATACGATTATGTCAATAAAATTTAGTTCATAACTTATTAAATTTATGGAAGAATTAAATCAAATTTAATATTTTTAAACATAATTTCATTATGCGATATAAGTTATACTATTTTTATACAAATAATTGTTTTATATTTTATCGTATAGCATAAATAATATATATTGTTTATTGCAAAGGTTTTAAACTTGTGATATACTTATTTTAATTTAGAATCAGCATGTAATGAAAATGGTCTCTTTGTAAAATTCTTGTTTTATATAATTGATGACATTTTACAGGCAAGCTGTAATAATCAGTATAACAATTTTTATTTTGGAGGTAATGAAATGGGATTAATTAAAGCAGTTGCAGGCTCTATTTCTGGTGGGCTGGCTGACCAATGGCTTGAAGTCATTGAACCTGACGACATGGGACCTACTACAATAATGGTAAGAGGAGTAAAGGTTAAATCAAAACGCTCAAGTAATACAAAAAACCATGATAATAATGTATCGAATGGCTCTATTATTCATGTTTATCCGAATCAGATGATGATTTTGCTTGATAATGGAAAAATTGTTGATTATTCAGCTGAAGAAGGCTATTATCAGGTTTATTTATCCTCTGCACCGTCCATGTTTAACGGACAGTTAGGTGAGGCGATTAAGGAAACCTTTGGACGAATTAAATACGGCGGTACGCCCTCCACTTCACAACAGGTTTACTATATAAACCTACAAGAAATCAAGGGCATCAAATTCGGTACAAGAAATCCTATTAACTATTTTGATAATTTTTATAATGCAGAGCTGTTTCTACGCTGTCATGGTACATATTCCGTTAAGATTACAGACCCACTTAAATTCTTTACAGAAGCTGTTCCTAGAAATGCTAACAGACTTGATATGAGTTTGCTTAATGAGCAGTATATGTCTGAATTTCTTACCGCTTTGCAGGCTGCTATCAACCAAATGTCCGTTGATGATATAAGAATTTCTACACTCCCTTCAAAGAGTTTGGAGCTATCAAAGTATATGTCAACTGTGCTTGACGAAGACTGGACCAAGCTTCGTGGGCTTGAAATTGTCTCAGTCGGTATATCCAGTATCAGCTATGACGATGAAAGCAAGCAGCTAATCAATATCCGTAACAAGGGTGCTATGCTTTCTGATCCTACCATTCGTGAGGGGTATGTTCAAGGCTCTGTTGCTCA
>JAAYPV010000091.1 GCA_012519635.1 Clostridiales bacterium | reverse complement strand
TGGATGAGGATTTCATTACAGCACTTGAATATGGTATGCCTCCAACAGCTGGATTAGGTTTTGGTTTAGACAGATTGGTTATGCTTTTGACAAATAGTGCATCAATTCGTGATGTGTTGTTGTTCCCAACAATGAAACCACTCGATAAGTAAAAATCAAAAACCCCTTGTGTATGTATGGGTTTCAGTGTTTTACAGTAAATTTACATTAATCGGTGATAAAACTGATGCAAAGAAAAAATGCATCATTAAGAGTTCTACACAGCTCCTGAGAAGATACGACTTTTCAGGAGTTTATTTTATTTGTTATATTTTTCTTGATACATAAAAAGTGAAGCAGTACTATAATGCCGAAAAATACAAGGCAGAAAATTCAGTAAATTCCAACACTGCCTCTGCGGAGAAGTACTCTTCGATAAGTTGAAAAGTGGTAATGATGAGGTTGTTCACGATAGAGCGACTGAAGGTGCAAAATTATGAGCTATAAAGTTGAGGTTCATCTGCACCTCTTTTTGGTATAACTGATAGTTGGTTTCAAGACTGGAATAAGCAAAAGGAGAGAAATAGGGATAAGCTTATTGAAAACTGGAATATTATGTGCTATACTATTAAATAAAAAACTATATACTACTATATTTTCATAGAAACACATAAAAAGGAAGGACATAGATGTCAGTTACATATAATAAATTATGGTATGTTTTGCTAGGCAGTAATGCTAATAAGAAAGATTTACAGAAAAGAGCAAAGCATACCAAGTACACAATGCATAATCTGGGCATTTATGAAGCTGTCATTACATATAACTCTTGCAAAGATATGCAGAGCTTCTAATTGTACTTTTTATGATGTCATGGAGGTTTTAACTAAATATAAGTGAGAAGTCTGTTTTATGGGACACTATTATTGATAAAATGATAAATTACAGTGAAATGTCTTCGTTATAATAAAATAAGAAAGGATTTATTCTATAGCTACTGGAAACAACGCCAATATCGGCTTTGAAAAACAAATATGGGACGCAGTTTTTGTCCTCTGGGGACATATCCCCGTAGCAAAATATAGGAACATTATCAAGGTCTTATTTTCTTGCATTACATTTTAAGCCCTTTTGAGAAGCAATATCAGGAGTTGTTGCTGATGGCGATGGCTTTGAGGATGACAGGGACGCCTATGTAGAAGATAATATCTTCTTTGTACCGAAGAGTCTTTGTTGGAGTAAGATTGCTGCTATTGCTATACACCTGAAATAGGTGCAGTCATTGAAAATGAAAAAACAACCCTTAAAAATGTACTACCGAAAAATTATGCAAGCCCTGATTTGGACAAGCGTGTTTTGGGTGAGGTTGTTTACTTGTTTACTAATATGGATATGAGTGACTCTGAAGAGAGCAAAGACTTTCTCGGCAGAACTTATGAATATTGTATTCAGCCGTTTGCCGCTTATGAAGGTGTTAATGGCGGCAAGTTCTATACTCTAGCAAGTATTGCTAAAACAATTGTAGTTAAGTCTGAAAAATTCAGTGAGATTATGTAGAGTTCTCTTAATGCATATCTCAATGGCATGCTTACCAATGAAGAATTTATCGAAGAAGTGCTGAAGCTGGCGAAACAGATTGCTACCGCACAGAAAGAGCCACAAGCTTGGACTTACTGCTGATGAACTTGCTTTCTATGACGCTTTGACAAAACCACAGGCTAAGGATTTTTATGAAAATGACGAACTGATTACTATCACAAAAGAGCTTGCAGATACTCTCCGCAAGAATAAAATGATAGACCGGTAGATGCGTGGATCTGCAAGAGCAAAAATGCGTATGCTTATAAAAAAAGCATCTGAAAAAGCACAAGTATTCACCGGAAGGTACGGAGGACGCTGTGCAGACCGTTATGATTCAGTGTGAACTTTGGACAGATAATGTTATGGATGTCTTAGACTATGGTGAAAAGTTTTGGATAAAAGATTTCAATGAACAATCTTCTATATAGAGCTGGCTTCTGTCCTGTTAAAATATATAAATTATTGAAGCGAGCTTATTAATATATTGAAAACAATTTATACTGATGCAGGAATGATTTATCAGCTCAAGGAAAGTGGCAAAAAAATGCACAAGGACATCTGATTCTTTACAGATTTCGGTTTATTCAATAAAAGAATTACAAACGTTAATCACATAGCTTTATTGGAGCAATTCGCTATCAAAGCTGATGATCTGACAGAGTTTGACGGTATTCTTGTTGTTATGAATTTGAGTGCGATGTTCTTTGCTAACAAAGAAAACTATGGAGAACACGATATTGATAATCTATAGGATTTACTTGAAAAAGCGATTGATTATTCTGATGAAGCTTTCGCAGATAATGAAAACCTCGACCAAAATATCAGCATATACCGATTATGTTTAAAAGTTATCACAGTCTCCTGTAAGGCAGGAGTATTGCGAGAAGCATTAAAATCTGTTAAGTCTACGATTGTGGGAAAGTGGTGCTGATAATGAATATCATCAAAAATGCGTTTCAATTTGCTATTGTGAATAAATCAATGACTAAACTTTCAGACGAATTTGTAAGAGATATGTATATTTCATCTTGTTCTTTAATTGGTAGCGGAAATTCTCAGGTATTTATAGAAGTACTAGTATTAGGTCATATATTTGAAAGTTTTCTTGGCTTTATTATTGACTCTTTTACTGAATATAAAGAAGTTTCCTCATTCTGTATGAACTTACGATTTATAGTATTTGGTCTTTTTAAACAGGATTATACTCTGCTTAAAGAGGTAATAGAGAAAATAGGAAAAGAAACATTTGATTATTAGACTTTCCAGTATGATATATTTGAATATGAAAGCTTTTCATTTGATATATTCGAAACAGATACTTTTGAACTGGATACTTTAGATATTACTTTTTTACACAAAGAGGTAATCGACATACTGAAGGTCTGTTATGTTTTATATAGTGAGGTGATATTGAATGGAAGAGAATGAAATCAAAAACAGTCTTGCTGATAGTACCAAAGAATATATGATGTTTAAGGAGGATAATGAAGAGATTGAGATAGAGTTTGAAACTTCTTCTACGAGCAATGTTATTATATTCCCAGATTTAGAGGAGCTGAAAAAAGAAGTCGAAAAAATGCGTATTGAGCTGTCAATGCTTTTACTGGAGCGTGATGAGCTGCAATTTGTCATATGCAAAAACATTGAAACAGAGTATATGCTGAAACTTGGCAGCATAGAATATAAGGCTTATGAAGCTCAATGTGCTGCTTTGCGTCTGAAAAGAAAAATTGAATTGATACAGGCAAAAAAGAATAGGCAGGAAAAAATTATTATTTCTGCTATTGAAGAGACCCTTGACAGCGAGTTTGCTGAGTATAAGAAGCAACTTGA
>JAAYPV010000013.1 GCA_012519635.1 Clostridiales bacterium | reverse complement strand
TTTACAGTTATTGGCGGTGCTGTGATTGCGTCGCCTTTCGCCGCCGCCCTAGCTGTGCCATAGTTCTTAGATGCCGAGTTAACAAATCTCTTAAACTCAACGCTTCCTGCCGCTGGATTGCCTGTGTATGCCTGTGATTTCAAGCCACTTGAAAGCGTGTCCTTTTGGATATTGTCTATGACAATTCCATAGATTTCCTTTAAATCTGCTTTTGTTCCTGCCGCTTGAAGTAGCGACAATGCTTTAGTTCTAGCCATAATAAATTACCTCCTAAAATATTACCGTCCCACTTGGTAACGGTGGCTTGTTTTGTGGTGTTGGTGGGGGATTTCCGCCTACACCCGGTACATCTGGTGTAGGCTGTGTAAACGCCCACTTTTCCTTTTCTTTTAAAACTTTGAGTTGCTCATCAATGCCAATAAGATTATCACCATCAAGGCTAATTTTAGATTTGTCTAGCAATGCTTTAACCGCCTTTGAATTAACAGCCCCCTCCTTAGCAAGCCTTGCTTCAAGTGCATAATTTAGCTTTGCCGCTGATAGTTCCGTATTGTATTTCGTTTCAGCGTCTGCTAAGTCTTTTTTAAGTTTCTCAACGTCAACCCCATCAAACTTCTTAACAGTTTCCTGTAATGATTTGATGGTTTCGTTCGCTTTTGTAAGCTTTTCAGTTTCAACTTTAATTTTAGCCTTTTCAGCTTCAATATCCTTGCCGTTTTCAGCCATGATTTTATCGATAGTGTCTTTTTCAAGTCCTAAATCTTCTAAAAATTTTCTTTCCATGATAGTTATATCCTTTCCGTAACTACGCTTTTTTACGTGGTCGCACCACGTGTTACCCCACCAATTACGCCTGTGGTCGGCGAATTTGCATAAATATAAGCCTGTTTAACGTCTGTGCTTAAAGACAAGATATGTTAACGTACACATCAAACGAGATATTTGGACCACCTACCTTTCACACAAAATTAATTGACTGTGAGCGATTGCAAATCTTCATCGTTAACACCTCCTTTTGGGCATGAAAAAACCACCGTCATTTCTGATTAGGTGGTTTTAATCAATTAACTTTTCGATTTCGTCCGCATTAACAAAAATATTATCCCATGTTTCAGAATCAGAGCCAACATCAACCGAATATGGTCCGTTGGGATAGCCAGCAATTATAGTGCCTGTTCGACCATCCTTTAGCAAAACTCTATCATATTCTTTTAATTGCATAAAATCACTCCTTTTTATGATTTGGAAAGGCTGTTATTAATCTCGCTGTGCCGCTTTTAACTTCCCATACGGTCATTATATCCATAGGATTATTTTTCTTGCCGTACACAACCATTGGCAATTTATAATAACCACCGTGTTCAGTTTTGCGGTCGAATTTTGCAGGGTTTAATTTGACTTTTGACAAGATTTCCTTTCCAAAGTCCTCCCAGTTTCCTATATTATAACCTAAGTGACTGTTAAACGCAATACCTTTTGATAAACCATCTTGATTATTTCCACCAAAGAAATATTTTGTAAACTTAGATTCATCAATAAAGGCTTTTTCAGTGTTGGGAAGAATAAGTTCTGGATTGGTGGCTAGTTTGCTCCGTCTTTTATAATCAAGTTGAAATTTGCCCCATTTCTCCCCACCAGCCTTTTTCATCTTCCTAAAAGCGTGAAAACTCTTAGGGGCGTCTTCTCCAAGCCTTGCTTTGTACCTCTCATACTGATATCTATCTTGCCTAATCCGTCGGTTATCGGCTTGTTGCTTGCTATATAATCCTTTTTCAGCATCGGGGCGGTTATCCTCAAAAGGCTTATTACTATCGACTATAGCTTTCTGGATTTCATCAGCTGTGTGTATTTCCTCAATGTAAGGAACAATCACATGTCGGCAGTTTGGATGTATATTACGGTAACCACTTTTAAAGGCCGTTTTCATAAGAGCAGGGAAACGCTTGTCTTTGCCGGATATACTGTATTTAATAATGTTGTGTTAACTAATGAGTATATGCTAAAGTATAATATTATTATACTAAATATTTTTTAAACAATATTTAGTAGAAATTTATGATAAAAGCATTAAATGAGATTTACTTCTAAGAGATATTGCAGTATATTTTTGTGGTAAAAAATATATAAATTGTCGGTGCATATTATGAATATTCCTGATGAAATAATTAAAAAGGGTAGTGTTATTATTTATAATGATTCTGATACAAGCATAATTAAAGAAATTGATGAGTACAAAAAGCATATGTTAGATTGTAGAATTAAAATGAAGCTTGTGGTAGAAACTAAATTTGCATTCACTATACTAAATCCACTTATAATTTTTGGAATAATAGCGTCAGAATCTGCTTCAGTTTTTAGTAATTCTGCTCTCGCTATAATTCTACTTATTATATATACTACGATTTTTATTATCTTTTCATTCGTTAGGAATAGCCTTATGGTAATTACGGTTGTAACAGATTTATTGTCTATACTTGACCTGAGGTTTATAATTCTTCTGATTGCAGATATAGTTCTTCTTGTAGTACATGAACGAACAGATAAGCCATTAAGAAATGAGTTAAGCTATCCTACCTTCAGCGATATTAAAGTGCGATTTCAAAGTCCTGATAGTAAGTATTATAACAAGTTCGACTAGTGGTTTTTCAGATTATTGAATGCTTCAATTTCTATAAACTGTTTTTTTATGGTAAGATTTTAATCGTCCACTGATATATAAAAGCACCTATCGTATTATCACACAAGGTACTTTTTTATTTTACTTTTACTTATTATGTGTAGCTCGCAAGCTAAAACGCATTGATTTGTGATAATATATTAGAATTTGCTTTACATTAAACAAAGCAGTCCTTTTCAGACATTTATATTATGTAAAATAGGTTAACAGGATATTTGAAGTTGTGTAACAGAAATAAATAGAAATTAACAGGATGCGTCTAATATTGTAAGCAAAACTGTTTTTAATGCTTTTAGCTTTATAAAAAAGCTAGAAATGAAAGAGTCTCTTAAGTGGCGATTTAACTCTAATAGATTTTATCACCTTATACATAGCAATATAGTCATAATTTCCTTTTGGCAGGCGTTTTAGCGTATCATACAGTTCATTTGCGTGGATTCCCAAGCCATCTGGAATAATTGTTTTCTCATTAGCAAAAACTACGATTGGGTGTAGCTGAAAATTTTTAAAGCCCTGCTTTAGAAGATGATGTCTGACATTATCGACATGAGTTTTATTCTGCAATTTTGGGTTATACAGTTTAAATTTTTTTGAGCCGATGTAGTGATCAAGATATTTGCCATCGCCCTCAATGCGTCCGCCGACATTTTTTGTTTCGATAATAGCAACGCCGAATTTCCCGAAAACAAGGTGGTCAATCTCACAGGTTTCATTATAAAGAGGCAAATATGCCCCGTTTATCACCTTGCATTTATTTTTTCTTGCAAATTTTCTTATGATTTTTGCAACCTTTTTCTCGCCAGCTTTACCTATTTTTTTTCTAACCTTGCTCTGATATGCTTTTTTGACAATAAAAAATAAGATAGCAATAAAAAAAATTACAGCAACAACAGTCGGCACGATAATATATAACTTATCCAAATCAGTTCCTCCTGATTATAAAAAATGAAATGAAAAAATTTTTCCACTATTTTAATTCTAACACATCAGAATATTTTTTCAACCCTTGCGGATAATAATCATGAACATATTATGATTAATTTATCTTAATATGTTCAAGAAATGGGGTGTTCAATATGTGGGATAAAATTGCTCTTATATTGCTAATCATTGGTGGAGTAAACTGGGGATTGGTTGGTATTTTCCAATTTGACCTTGTAGCATGGCTTTTCGGAGGAGCTGCTGCTGCAGTTAGCAGAGTAATATATATCTTAGTTGCTCTTTCAGCAATATGGTGTATATCACTTCTGTTTAGAAGACAAGCCCTAGTGGAAGTCGCCGAAGGATAGTAACTCTTAAGTAATGGGCTTATTGTATAACTTATGATGCCGCAGTATATAATACAATAGGCCCTTATTTTTTCATGATATTATCTTTTGGTTTTCATACAAATTTCACATTACATATATATATTAATTATATATTCTAGAGAGAAAATCTATGAATACAATAGCTTACATAATGCATTAAAGATACTCACAAATACCTCCCTCATTTAATATGGGGGCCATTTTTTTCTCTAAAATTATAATTATAAAACAAATGGGCTTTACTTCAAACCTTTAATAGTCTTCGGGAAGCTACTATTTATAAGTTTGAAAATAAAGCCCTTATTTCTTTTCTAATGAAGTATAGATAACAGTTTGATTTTTGCCATTGCTTTTAGCATAATACAACGCTTGATCCGCCTCATTAAAGAATTCCACATTTGAGAGTGTGTTCGGATAATCACCGGTAAGTCCGCAGCTGAATGTGACTGATTTATTATTCATTTGTGGAAACTTAACCTCAGAAAACTCTTTACGCAGATTTTCAATTATAGTATAAGATTCAAATGTTGTCATATCCTTAAAAATTACGGAAAATTCCTCACCACCATATCTTGCAGTCAGTATTCTTTTGCTTGAAATATTCTTAAGCATATCCGCAAGCGTTACAAGCACAATATCGCCAACTGAATGCCCATAGGTATCGTTTACTGTTTTGAAATTATCAATATCAATTACAGCAACGCAAACTCTATCACATTGCTTCATTGCAACTAAAAGTGAATCATAAAATATCTTTTTATTATAAAGATTTGTTAATGGGTCGCGCTTTACCTGTTCGATTATTTCAGTCTGACGCAGACTGCTTGATTTAGAGATAAATACATACTCTACATTATAATCGATAAGCACATTAGTAAAGAGATATGAGCCAATAATAACTGCAAAAGCAACAAGTGCATCAGAATAGTAGTTGACAAATGTTAATTTATCTTGTGAAAAATAAATTGCATAATAAATTGTTGCACTATAAAAAATAACACTCAGAAACAATACTATATTAGTTAAATTTTTCTTTGCAAACATGGAGGTTATAAAGATAGGAAAACAAAATATCGTCAGAAGTGATGGGAGAATATAATGCGTAGTTGTAAGGTTAAGACAGATAGCGGAAATTGCGGTAACCATTGTAAGACTTTTTATTGATTCTTTTTTTATTATAGCCTCTAATATATGATAAATTAAAGCAATCAGTATATTAATAGCCGTAGGTTTCGCAATAAACTGTATAATATATTCTTTTAATCGTTCATCAGTCAGGCTTTGCACAACAAATCGATATGCAATGAAGAAGAAAAACTCCGTAATCAGGCAAATTAAAATAGAAAACCAGATAGTTTTTCTTATTGTTATTTTAAGTCTTACCGTATTAGCTATTTCGTTATTAGTTTCATATTTCATGGTCACCACCACCTTTCCATATTAATAATACTTTTATTAGGGTGGTACTAGTAATAATATTATATAACAAATAATTTAAATAAAAAACAATTTTATTTGAACAAATCATGTAATAATTGAATAATTTACATTTAAGTAATATTAAATAATTTTTTACCATTCTCACATGTTATATCCAAAACTTCCTGAGTAGAAATATTTTTAGTTTCGGCAATCTTTTTGGCAATATAAATAATCATTGAGCTGTCGGAACGCTTGCCTCTGAGTGGTTCGGGTGCCATATACGGACAATCGGTTTCAAGCATTATTTTGTCCATAGGTATAACCTTTAGTGCCTCAATGGCTTTTTTAGCATTCTTAAAGGTTATCACACCCGTAAAGCTGATGCTCATTCCAAGTGAAATAACCTCTTTTGCAGTTTCTGCTGAACCGGAAAAGCAATGCATAACACCCTTTGGTCTATGTTTTTTAAGCAAATCCATGCAGTCCTTTGTTGCGTCTCTTGAGTGTATGATAACTGGCAAATTCAATTTGTTTGCAAGAATGAGCTGCTCCTCGAAAAATTTAAGCTGTAAATCCCTATCATAGCCGTCATAATGGTAGTCAACGCCTATTTCTCCGATTGCAACCACCTTTTTATTCTCTTTAAGTTGATTAAGCGTCTGTAAATAGTCATCAGGTGTTTCGTCAATGCAATGAGGGTGAACTCCAACTGATGAGTAAATATAGTCATACCTATCGGATATTTCAATATTCTGTCTGGAGGTTTCAAGGCAGGATGCTGCAAGCAAAATATGTTTAACACCCTTTGTTGGGAGGGATGATAGTAGCTCATCCCTGTCATTCTCGAAATCTTCCATTGTATAATGTGCATGTGTATCAAAAATATTATTAAGCAAAATCAAGTCCTCCTAATCATTTAACTCTCTTCTGCTGAACCAGTATTGTACATCCTCCTTGATGCTTTTGTCCATTTCAAAATAACCACCCTCTGTTACTACACCGATAGGGTTTCTAAATTCAGCAGGATTATTTCCCTGTTTAAGGAGATACTTGAGAGCTTCACTTTTTTCAGTGTAATCAATTAAAGATATATCAGAATCAACCATGTTTATAACAGTTGTATAGCTGTTGTCAAGACCAGCGGCAACTCGTTCGCCATTTGTCTGATTAAGCATAGATGAAACAATTGTACCTACCATTATCATTCTTTGCTGTTCACCGTTTTTATATTCCCCATAGGTAACAAGATTTTGAATTTGTGAAGCAGCAAGATATTGCTCACCGGGCTCCATGTCATCGACATCACTTGGAACATAAATTTGAACTCCGCCTAAAATATCGCAGATTTTCTGAAACCCTTTGCTGTTCATTTTAATGTATCTGTCAATTGTAACACCTAAAAGTGATTCAAGTGAATTTTTAGTTTCGATAATACCACCATTTTTATAATGTTCAACCAGCGACATAAGCTGTCCGTCATAGTTGATAATAGTAGTTGAGGCAATAGGAATGCATACATATCTTCTCATCTCAGGATCAATTCTCAACACCATGAAAGTAATGGGAGAAACTCCATCCTCAAGGTCAAGAATAAGCATTAAAGTACTGCTGTCCTCGGCAGTTGGCGTAAAGTATTCGATTTTATCAACTGATTCAGGCTCTGAGGAGTCATCTTTTTCAATTCTCTCAAAAATAAACAATGCTGTACCACCTATAACAATCAAAGAGATTAGTACAGTTAAGAGAAACGGTATTGCTGTACTTCCCAGTTTTTGTTTTTGTTTTGGCATAATGAACCTCCATAGTATAAATTTATGTTTAAAATATGTTGAAAACATTAAAATCCCCGTTAAAACTCTAAAAGTAATGTTGAAAACTTTGTGGAAACAGTTGAAAGAATAACGATATTTTATAGATTCATAATGTTTAAAAAATTTTTTCTATGTTAGAAAAATGTTGAAATTGAGATTAGTAAGTGTTATAATATGATTTATAAACTTCATCGATTTCGGCAGTGTTAATAATTTCAATTACCTTGCCTTTTTTTTCGGCATATTTTATAGTCTGGCCTGTGCCGCTTGCATAATTATTAACAACGGCAATTAGCTTTGATGAGTGGTCAACCATGTACTGATTGCGGATTTTATAGCAGTTTGCATGATAATAAGGGCTTGTGCAAACTATTTTGGCAGCATGATAAAGGGCATAATCGAGCATATATCTATCCTCGCCCTTGAAATTTTCGCCATGATTTTCCGTAGGTTTAACGCAGATAAGGGACAAATTCGGATGTTGGCTTTGTAATTCAAGCACAATCATTGCTGACCAAAGGTCTATGCCCCTTGCAAGGCCTGTAATAAAATTAATATAGCCTTCCTGAACCGATGTATAGATTTTAAAATATAGCATGCTTTTTATTATTTTTGTACGATTGTCCGCCCATCTTCCGTTACCGGGCAGATTCATTGGACGATGCCCGGAAAAGCAGACTGTTTTGTCAATTATAATATTGTCCATATTTGCCGTTACCTTTCATAATATTAACTTTTAAAGAATAAATTTTTATAATGGAGTCTAAAAGACATTGCATTCAGGCATAGCTTTATTGAGACTCATGTGGATATTTTTATTTCCAGAAAAACGCCATTTAAATGTGTGACTAACAATTTATTATATCATAGCTTATCAAAAATTTCAAGCACAAAAAGGAGAAAACAGACAGTGAAACCATATCGAAAAAGAGCATGGGCAGAGGTAAGTCTTGATAGCCTTGAAGGAAATATTAGGAGCATACAAAAAAGTCTTTCGCTGGGTACTGAAATTATGGCAGTTATAAAGGCTGATGCATACGGTCATGGTGAAGGTGAGATATGTCATAAGCTGGAGGAAATTGGAATAAAGTACTTTGCCGTATCGAATCTCGATGAGGCGATAAGTGTTCGTGAACATTGTAGTAATGGCGATATTCTTATTTTAGGCTATACACCTCCGGAGTATGCCATAGAGCTTGAGAGCTATAATATTATACAGGGCGTGATCTCATTGGAACATGCTGCCTATTTGGCACAAAATGCAAAGAATAAGGTTCGTTGCCATATAAAAGTGGATACGGGAATGGGAAGGGTCGGATTAAAGCATTACAATGTACGCGATTGCGTTGATGAAATAGAGGAGATAATTAAGCTGGATAAGTTGTCCGTTGAAGGAATCTATACGCATTTAGCTGTCGCAGACAGTCGTAATAAAAGTGATATTGCGTATACTAAAGCACAAATAGATTATATTCACGCTGTTTATGATGAGCTAAAAAACAGGGGTATCTTCCTAACTCATATTCATTATCTCAATAGTGCTGGCTTTTGTTATCATGATGATGGGAAAAGCACTCTTGCAAGGATTGGTATTATTATGTATGGGCTTCACCCAAATTACGAGATGGAGCTGCCATATGATTTAAAGCCTGTTTTATCGTTAAAGGCAATAATTTCTCAGGTCAAGACCATTGATAAAGGGGATTTTGTAAGCTATGGCCGAACTTTTTGTGCCCAGTCACAAATGAAGGTTGCAACCGTCACTGTCGGTTATGCAGATGGATACTCACGCCTTCTCTCTTCAAAGGGAGAGGCTTTGGTGCAAGGGAAAAGGTGTAAAATAATTGGCAGGGTCTGTATGGACCAGCTTGTACTTGATGTATCCTGTCTTGAAAATGTGCAGGCGGGCGAAATTGTAACTCTTATCGGTAAAGATGGCGATGATATTATAACTGCTGATGAGCTTGCAAACATCTATGGTACAATTGGTTATGAGGTTGTGTGCGGTATATCAAAGCGTGTGCCTAGAATTTATGTATAGATGAACATATTAATTGTACGCCACAGGAGCACAAGCGTATTTCACAAAAATACAGTTGTATTAGATGAATTTTTGTTTTTTATTACAATTGATTTTTTTCTTAAAATAAAATATACTATACATAGTGAACATTACTATGTTTCGTTATAAATTTATGTGAAATTTGGAGAGTGTTATATGGGAGTTAGGGTTGTAAAATTCGGAGGAAGTAGCCTTGCAGATGCACAACAGTTTGTTAAGGTTGCGAATATTATTAGGGCTGATGAGAGCAGAAGATATGTAGTTCCATCCGCTCCTGGAAAAAGATTTAATGATGATATCAAAGTTACCGATATGCTTTATAGCTGTCATGATTTAGCTAGCGATAATAAAGATATTTCAGAGGTTTTTGATAAAATTGTAGAAAGATACAATGGTATAATCAAGGATTTAGGTGTTGATTTGTCGCTTGATGCTGAATATGCTGAAATAAAGGAAAAGCTAATTAATCATGCCAGCAGAGATTTTGCTGCAAGCAGAGGGGAGTATCTTAATGGAAAGATTCTTGCTGCATATTTAGGCTACGAATTCGTTGACCCTGCTGAAATGATTATTTTTGATAATAATGGTGTTTTCTTATTGGACGAAACTGTTCAGGCTATGCGTAAGAGGCTTGAAAATATTGACCGTGCTGTTATTCCCGGATTTTATGGTGCAATGCAGAATGGTAAAATCAAAACATTCTCAAGGGGCGGCTCTGATGTAACTGGCTCCATTGTAGCAAGAAGTGTTAATGCTGAGATCTATGAAAACTGGACAGATGTTTCGGGATTCCTTATTGCTGACCCTAGAATAGTTGATAATCCAAAGGTTATTAAGGTTATAACGTATAAGGAGCTTCGAGAGCTTTCGTATATGGGTGCAACAGTTTTGCATGAGGATGCTATTTTCCCTGTAAGAACAGTTGGTATACCTATTAATATAAAAAATACAAATGACCCTGATGCAAGCGGTACTATGATTGTATCTGATGATTCAAGTGAAGAGGCATCGAAATATATAATAACAGGTATTGCTGGTAAAAAGGGATTTGCGTCTATTAATATAGAAAAGGCGATGATGAACAGCGAATTGGGATTTGGAAGAAAGGTGCTTGAGGTGCTTGAGGATAATGGAATTTCCTTTGAGCATATGCCTTCTGGAATTGATACAATGAGTATTGTTTTCAATGCGTCTTTGATTGATGGCAAGGAGGAAGCAGTTATTTCTCAGATAAGGAAGAGGGTAAATCCTGACCATATTGAGGTTGAGCATAATATTGCGTTACTTGCTGTTGTGGGAAGGGGCATGAGGAAGACAAGGGGTATTGCTGCTAGAATTTTTGCTGCTTTATCACATGCAAGGATAAATGTTAAGATGATTGATCAGGGTTCTAGTGAGTTGAATGTAATTATTGGTGTAGGCGAGCAGGATTTTGAGGAGGCTACACGCAAGATTTACGAAATGTTTGTATTCAGCGAAGAAGAGGAGTAGTATTATCCCTGCAAATTCTGGAGTTGGGAATTTGCGGGGATTTTGTTTTTGCTTATAAGAAAAGAAATAGAAAAAAAGAAGAAGATAATGGAATGTATATTTTAAATAATACACTCCATAATTTACCACAAAAATATTTTAAATATTGACATCAATATTTAGCCATGATATAATTAACTCTAAGTTTATTTAATAAAAGGCTGGTGCAATTTAATGTTCAAACAACTTCGTGAGGTTTTTGCATACAAACAAATGCTCATTTCTACTGTGAAAAAAGACCTGCGTTCACGATATCGCGGCTCAATTCTTGGCTTTCTATGGACATTCATTAACCCGCTAATGCAGCTTGTTGTGTACTCAGTCGTGTTCAAACGCTTAATGCGTTCTACTGAAGAAAATTACGCTATGTTTGTCTTTACCGCACTCCTTCCCTGGCTGTATTGCGTATCTTCAATTCAAGCTTCCACAACCTGCATAGTGTCAAATTCAAACCTTGTCAAAAAAATATACTTTCCAAGAATGATTTTACCAATATCCGTCTCGACAACGGGTCTTATAAATTATATACTTGGTTTGGTGATTGTATTTCCAGCGTTGATTATTACAGGTGTAAAATTGACACCATATGCACTGCTAATGCCAGTAATTATGGCAGTTCAGTTTATCTTTGTAACAGGCTTGTGTATGATGTTATCAGCTTTTTATGTTTACTTCAGAGATTTAGAGCATATAATCGGAATTGTTACAATGGTTTGGTTTTATCTGACACCAGTTTTATATAATATTAATATGTTTGACGCTAGCTTCAGAAAAATTTTGGAGCTTAACCCTATGACACAAATCGTAATGGCATACAGAAATGTACTTATGTACGGAACCCATCCGAATATAACAGGATTTTTAGGTGTTACAGGAGTTTCCGTTGTTGTTTTCTTGATGGGTGCATTTATATTTTCAAGGCTGCAAGGAAATTTTGCAGAGGAGCTATAATTGTGTTTTTAAGGATATTAGGAGGATAGTAAATGGAAGAGGAAATAAAGTTTAATGTTGATAATGTGGATATTTCGGATAAAATGACGCAAATTCATAAAAGAATAGAAGCTCGTGGCTATGAGATGGATAAAATAAAAATGTTGCGGAATTTTACTATAAAAAATAAAGCAGAAAACTATCCTGATAGTTCAGACGGAAATCTTTTTCCATTGGCGAATATGGTTTCAAATTGTTCCAGAGTACAGTATTGGTGGTCTATTCAAAGTGAGCCCGGATTAAGAAATAAATTCAGGGCTTTCAGATATAAGGTTACAAGAAAATTCATGTTTTTCTATATGAAATATGTAATGGAACAGCAGATTACATTTAATGAAGGAGTTGCTCATACAATTAATGCATTAGTTGAAAAAAACGAGAAATTGGAAAGAGAAAATAAAGAGTTGTATAAATGCATTGCTGTTCTTACGAAAGAAGTTGACTCTATAAGAAAGAGTATAAGGAAGTAGGAGAATATATGGGTAAAACAAGGATTATTCAATTTACACCTTCTGTTTCATATGGGGATGCCGTAAGTAATGATGTTTTTGCGATGTCGGATATTCTTACAAAAAGGGGATATAATAATTTAATTGTTGCTTATGGAGCAAGTAAGAAGGTTGAAGATAGAGTAGTATTATTACAGGACTTTAAATCGAAGCCCAGCGATGTTTTTATTTACCACATGTCAATTGGTAGTGGATTGACTGAATATGTGATTAATGCAAAGGTAAAGCATAAAATAATGGTTTACCATAATATAACTCCAGCACATTTTTTTAATGGGATACCTAGTGTACAGGTAGGTTGTATCAGCGGCAGAGCACAGCTTTCTGATTTAGTAGACCATATTGATTTTGCGATTTGTGACAGTGATTATAATAAAGAGGAACTGGACATACTGGGATATAAAAACACTGTAACACTTCCGATTATCTTTGATGATAGTGATTATAAGAACACTGTTCCGTCAGAAAAGCTTTTGAAAAAGCATAAAGATGATGGTTATACTAATATTCTTTTTGTTGGTAGAATTGCACCGAATAAGAAGCAAGAGGACGTAATTTCAAGCTTTCACGTTTATAATAAGTATATTAATCCAAAAAGTAGGCTTATTTTGGTCGGTTCATCTACATCAATGGAGAATTATAAGGAGTCGCTTGAGGATTTTATTAAAGAGCATAATATAGAAAATGTTATTTTTCCGGGACATATTAGCTTTGCTGATATACTTGCATATTATAAGCTTGCTGATGTTTTTCTATGCCAAAGTGAGCATGAGGGCTTTTGTGTTCCATTGCTTGAGGCAATGGTATTTGATGTGCCTATAATTGCATATTCAAGCAGTGCAATACCGTATACATTAGGTAATAGTGGAATTATGTTCAAGCAAAAGGATCATAGGATTGTAGCAGAGCTTATAAATCTTGTTGTAACCGATAAGGAATTTAGAGAAAAAATTATAGAAGGTCAAAGAAAACGCCTTGCTGATTTTGAAATAAACAAGGTGAAGGCTGAATTTATGGATTTAATAGGCCCTTATATTGACTAGGTTGAGGATGTCATGAAAAAGAAGTTGTGTTTTGTCGTTCAAAGATATGGGGTTGAAATTAACGGTGGTGCAGAGGCTTATTGCCGAATGTATGCGGAAAAGCTTGCTGATTTGTATGATATCACTGTTGTAACGACCTGTGCCCTTGATTACCAGGAATGGAATAATTACTATGAGGAGGGCAAGACGGTTATCAATGGGGTAACTGTTTGCCGTTTTAAGGTTGACCGTCAAAGAAACACAAAAACCTTTGGTGAATTTTGTGGGAAAATATTTAATAACCCTAATCATACATTGGAGGAGTCTGAGGAGTGGATTGAAGCTCAAGGACCCGTATGCGATGGAATTATTAAGTATATAGAGGATAATGTTGGCAATCATGACTTGTTTTTGTTTTTCACATATCTTTATTGGCCTACTGTCAGGGGTTTAAAATACGCTAAGGACAAGGCTGTTCTTGTGCCATTTTGTCATGATGAGCCACCTGTTTATCTCAAAAGTTATGATAAGCTTTTTTCGTCTCCTAAGGGCATAATTTACAATACAAGCGAAGAAAAGGATTTTATTATTAAGAGGTTTAGAAATGCCCATATTCCGTCGATAACAACTGGAATAGGGCTTGATATACCACCTGAGGATACATTTCCTGATGCAAGGGAGATTTTTAAGCTAAATAAGCCTTTTATATTGTATATGGGCAGGGTTGACGCTCAAAAGGGTTGTAATGAACTGTTTGAATATTTTATTGAATATAAGAAAAGGACTAATAGTGATTTGCAGCTTGTTCTTACAGGTAAAGAAGTAATGCCGATACCTAAACATAAAGATATAATATCCCTTGGATTTGTATCTGAGGAGGAAAAGTACGCAGTTTTGCGAGAATGTGAGATTTTTGTTTTGCCATCAGATTTTGAGAGCCTTTCAATAGTGGTGCTTGAGGCATTTGAATTTAAAAAGCCTGTTTTGGTGAGTGGTCACTGTGCTGTTTTAAAGGGGCACTGTGAAAAGAGCAATGGTGGACTTTATTTTTATGGAGTAGAAGATTTTTGTGAATGTCTGAATCTGCTCATGAAGTATAAGGATTTAAGAAATGCTATGGGCAATAACGGCAAGGATTATGTTGATAAAAACTATCAATGGGATATAATAATAGATAAATTCAAATATTTCATTGACAATATGTAAATAAAGCTGAGAACGCCAGGGGGAGTGATTCCCTCTGGCGTTATTTAGGACAGAGTTTTAGCATAAATCCATAGGGGATGCTATTAGGAGAGTTTTGCGGTAATAAGGCATAAAACTCCTACAATTGCGATGATAGCAACGGAAATGAGTGCTATTCTTAATGAATAGAGCTTATTTTTTTTATCATTCGGGAAAATGCTTTTAAGATAGTTTTGTGCCTCCTGTGAGAGAAGCTTAGCTGGAATATCGGACATATTCGGCCTTATATAGAGAATAGCTTTTTCGAAATAAAGGCTTTTCGGGTTATTTATTTCAACTATTTTCTTGTTAACACCTTTTATCATACAAAATAACCTCCAAAATAATACTATTTATTAAAAGTATTAACAATTTGAGGTATAATATTCAGATATTATGTGTTTATACAGTATGTAATAATTTTATTGTTAAGTTCTATGTTGAAAACTCTGTTGAAATGGTGGAAAACCCTTTAAAATCATGTTGAAAACTCTGTTGAATTAGTGGAAAACTTCGTGTTTTAGTAGCTTGAGAAAAGGTTAAAACTGTTGAAAATAGAATAATACATTCTGTAAAAGATGAAATTTAACCATTCAGTCATCTATTTGTAATAATTATAATACAAAATAGACATAATGGCGGTAATTCGTGGTTTAGCGTAAATTACTCGATTTATTGCAAAACTTATGCCATCTGTGTTGTAGATTTTTGTAGGCTCCTTATGTAGTGGAAGAGATATTGCTGTGCAATTCCCGCATACTCATTTGCAAACTCCGGAAAGCCATTTGGATAGTACTGCTCAAGCACACGCTTTATCCAAACATCAATGGGAAATGCCTCTATGCGATACATTCCGTAAAGTAATGCACATTCGGCAACCTTTGGTCCGACTCCTTTTATGGACATCAGTGCCTTTCTTGCATCATTTATTGGCATGGCTGCAATTTCACCAAGGTCTAGTTCACCGTTTGCAATACGCCTTGAGGCATCAAGAAGATACTTTGCCCTAAAGCCAGCACGAAGAAATGATAAGGAGTCAATGTTTTCAAGAGCAAGCTGCTGAGGGGAGGGAAAGCCCTGATAATGCGCACAAAGCCGAGAAATAATACCTTTGATTCGTGGAATATTATTATTCTGAGAGATAATGAAAGAACAAAGTGCTTCCCATTTGTCCTGGCGTAAAAGTCTTATTCCACCTGCAAATTCACATGCCTTTGCAAGTGTTTTATCTTTTGAGAGCAGCTTTTTTATTTTGCCATAATCAGTTTCAAAATCGAAGTAATTCACCCAGATATTAAGGAAATCCTGTTCAGAGGTATCATGAAAAATGAAATGGTCACCTTTTGCTGAAATGGTGAGCGGGTGATTAAGGTAAAAGCCTTTGTATGTGCAGTCAAAGCTAGTGGATATCTTCTCCCAACGAAATGCCTGTCCGCAGTCAAGCGTTTCATTAAGGTTAAAATCATTCTGCCATACTATTATATTATTATCCTTTTGAATATACTTCATTATGTACTCCTTATGAAGATTGTTATACGAATATTATAGTATATTTGCAAAGCATATTCAACAAAAACAGTCATGTATAAAGATGGAATGGATTTATGGTAATACATGAAAAATATTTTTATTAGCTATTGACAATTGGTAAAAGTAGTGATACAATATGTGTAATATCTCATTTAGTACACATAATACAGAAAAGGAGGTAGTAAATTTATGTTTGATATTGATATACAAAGTCGAATACCAATTTATGAGCAGATTTATAATAAGGTAATAGAACTTATTATAAAAGGAATTTTGGTTGAAAATGCACAGCTGCCCAGTGTTCGGAACTTATCAAAGGAGCTTAATGTAAATCCAAATACAGTTGCAAAGGCGTATCAGGAGCTGGAAAGAAGTAAAATTATATATTCACTTTCGGGGCGTGGCAGCTTTGTTTCAGAAATAGATAGAGAAAAAATGAAGGAGCGTATACTTGAGGATTTTGATATATGTGTCAGAGAAACCTTACAGTTTGGCCTTACTAAAGACGAACTTAAAAATAGAATTGATGGGGTGAGCTTATGATTGAGTTAAAGGGAATTACAAAAAAGTTTGATAATACCATTGTGCTTGATAATATAGACCTTACTATTAACAAGGGTACAGCTTTTGGATTGTTAGGTTCAAATGGAGCGGGTAAATCGACTATTTTGCGATTGCTATCAGGGGTTTATAATCAAGAGGGCGGAAATTTAACGATCGATGGCGATACGGTTTATGACAATGTTGAAACAAAAAAGCGTGTATTTTTTGTCAATGATGAAACAGCCCAGTTTTCTGGCTATACCTTGACGGAGCTTAAAAACTTCTATAAGCACTATTATCCTAATTTCTCAGAAGAGCTTTTTGAAAAGATGCGTTTAACAATAAATCTGCCTACGGATAAAAAGATTAGCACATTTTCAAAAGGTATGAAAAGACAGGCAATTGTAATCATTGCTTTGGCGTGCCAGACGGACTATCTGCTCCTTGATGAGGCATTTGACGGACTGGACCCTACGATGCGAATTATTGTTAAGAGAATGCTTGTAGATGCGATGATTGACAGACAGCTTACAACAATTATTTCGTCGCATAATCTGAAGGAGATAAATGAACTATGCGATACCGTTGCGTTGTTGCATAATGGTAAAATCGTATTCTCAAGGGATTTGGACAGCGTTAAGGGTAATATTCATAAGGTGCAGGTTGTTTTCTCACAGTCTAATGAAAATCAATCACAAGATTATACAATAGAAGAACTTGCCGGAGAGGGACTTGAGATTTTGCATTTTGAGAAATCACAAAGTGTTTACCATATTATAGTCAAGGGTGATACAGAGCTTGTCAAGAAAAAGATACAGGAGAAAAACCCTGTTGTTTTGGACATTATACCATTGTCACTAGAGGAAATCTTTATATATGAAATGGAGGTATTGGGTTATGACTTCAACTCCCTTGAAAACAAATGAGAAAAAGCCGTTTTGGATTAACTTTTCTTTTAAATTTAAACAGAACAAAAAAGTTTTCATCATGCTGATAATTTTACAGCTAATCTCACTGCCATTGCTTATGATAATGACAATGAGATATTTAAGTCATGAGGACGAAACAGCAGTAATTAATATCGGAGCATATTTTGCACTTGCTATATTAGCTATGTCGATATCCGTACTTCTTGGAATAATTATAGCTACAAATACCTTCAATCATCTTCATAAGAAATCAATAGTGGATATGGTTTATTCGCTACCATTATCCATCAAGGACCGTTTTTTCAGTAACTTTTTGTCGGGATTAACAACATATATTGCTCCGTATGTGGGAGCGATGATTTTGAGTCTTATAATCCATGCGGTCGGGCTTGAAGGTAATAAGAGATGGAATGAACTATTTTATGGGCATACTGATCAAATTATCAAACTTATGATTATTGGTCTGTTTATAATGCTTTTTGTTTATGTTCTGTCGGTATTCATTACAACCTGCTGTGGAACACTTTTTGAAAGCACAGCTTATATTTTTATAATAAACGCTTTGATACCATCATCAATAGCAATATTTTTCTTTACTATGCTATATGATTTATATGGTATATCAATTGATAAAACTGTATTGAATGCATTAAAATATACAAGCCCAATAGGAGGATTATTTTATATAGGTGAATTTGCAGAAGATGCATCATCTTCAGTTTCTAATACTAATGGCTTTTTTACATGGCTTGGTATTTATGCACTAGTCATTGCCGGAATATTTGTGTTGACATATTTTCTTTACAAAAGACGCAAGGCTGAAGATGTTTCAAAGCCATTTGTCTATAATCTGCTATACTATATAATCATAAGCCTTATTACATTTGATATTTTAGCATTTGTAAAAGAGGAAAAAAGACTTCTTATGCCGCTTTTAATTTTCAGTGCAATAGTGTATCTGATATTTGAGGTAGTAAAAAACAGAGGATTTAAGAAAATTTATATGACAGCATTGCGTTATGGTGTGACAGTAATTTCTGTATTTATTCTATCTAGTATAGTTACAGCTACAAGCTTCTTTGGAATTGAATACTATGTGCCATCAGAAAATATGATAAAAAGCGTTACATTTAATGAAATGGATCTTTTATTAAGTGATAGAGGTACTTATCCAAGATTAACAACGGATAATCCAGATGTAATTAGCGCTTTGGTAAGGACACATGAGGATGTTATTGATTATTATAAGAAGAATGATAATAAAAATAAGTATCGTGATTATCAAGCATATTTATTAAATAATGAACAGCACTTTCATGTAAGCTTTACCTATAATATGAAAACAGGCACTAAGTCCAGCCGAAAATATTATTTAACCTTTGACCAAATGCTTATGCTGATGGATATTTATTTTGATGATAATTATATTAATATGGAAATGGAAAACTTTGAAAATGATTTGGAAAACAACGATCTGTATATAAAATCTAAGTTTGCTTTGCAGATAAAGCCTTATTTTATTAAAGGAAACATAAATTATAGGGGTTTAAAAGGTAAGCTAATATCTGCATATGAAAAGGATTTAAGAGAGCAAACTGTTGAAGACATTTTAACTCCTAAGGGGATTTATGGGTATATTAACAGCTATCCAGTAAGGACTACAAATAAAAATACGATTGCAGTTTTAGAGGAATATGGATTAACTCCTTATACTATGGAGGAGGAATTTAAGTCTAAACTTGCATTAAGTGACATGTTGGTAACGCTTTATTTACCTGATAAGGATACAAAATACACAACGACTGAATATTATGCTTTTAATTATGAGAAAACTGGAATTCATTTTGAAATTAATGAATCAAATTTGAATAATAGAAAGCTAAAGGAGCTTTTAAAGGTGGCACAGCCGATTTACACAACAACTGATGCTTGCTATATAATTTATATTGATGGGAAAAATTATGTCATACCATTAGAATACAGCGATTTAGCAAGTGAAGTTTACGAAATGTTTAAGTAGCAATTGAACAAAAAGATGGCAGGTATACGCAATACCTGCCTCTTTGTTTTATTTAATTAAAGAGTGAAATGGTAATCAAAAACTTCATCTACATCTACTATCCCAACAGAAAATCCAGCATCAATCAATTCATGAATAGTCAAAATTTCATTTTGAAGAACTTCTTTTAAGCTAAAGTCTATTCCGTTAATTGTTACGGTTACATATTCCCCATATAAAGCACCCAAAGTATAGCCATATTCTTCATCTTGGTAAATTACTTGGATTGCATCTGGAAAATCCATATAATCATTCGGATCTTTGTCTGGGTCGTATTTGTATGGGTCATATATTTCAATAGTTTCAATCTTTTCAAATGGAGCAGAAACCTTGCTATCAAAAAGTCCTAAAGAAACCATTTCACCTGGAGTTAAGATTTTTTTATCAATTACCTCACGCAAGGTGTATTGCTTGCCATGTATTTCTATAATGTACAAACCTGAAAGAATACTATTAAAGTAATAGTCATATTTACCATCGTTATACAGAAATTCTGTTGCTGGCAGTACATTCACATCATCAGCAGGAGGGATTACTTTTATATTGTTAAAAATAAAATATGGACGAAGTGATTTATAAATATCCTTGTTTACAGCAATAAGTTCATCAATCGTTACAGTTCCATTTCTTAGTGCTGTTGAGATATTATGCTTTATACCATTAAGATAAAAATAAGGTTTGATATAAATTTTTGAAAGCTTACCGTTCTCATAATCAGTGCCGTGAATACCGAGATTATAGTGATACCTGTTATAAGCATAAATATGACTACTCATATCTTGTTCTATATCATCACAATTTTCAATAACTCTTAAATTTCTCTTTTCCTTAACCAATTTTGATATTTTTGCTAAGTCGAATGTATTTAGTTTGCCATCAACGTTTAAATCAGCCGATAAAAACTCACTTTCAGTAAGAGAGCCAATGCCAAAAATAGCTTTTTTGAGAATATCCATATCAGAAGAATTTACAATCCCGTCATTGTTAATATCCCCGTATAGTGTTTCTGTTTCCTCCGTTGGAACATTTTCAACAACCTCTGCATTAACGCTTAAAACTGGAGTTGCAAGCATGGATAAAGCTAAAAACCCCGATAAAAGCTTTTTTAATTTTGACATAATAAAAACCATCTTTCTTTGTTGTTTTATATTTACTGCTACTATATTAAGTTTGTAACTACTAGAAAAGTTTCAATAAACACTGAATTATTTTAATAATAGCATATAATGATCAAAAGGTAAAGTAAAGCCTGTTGTAAAATTAAAATACAACAGGCTTTTATCAGGTTTATATTATCTTCCAACGAACATTTGCGTCCAGTAGTTTCTATATTGTGTTCCGGAGCGGTTAACATAACCTACTCCTAAATGCGTGAATGATGGATTGAGAATATTTGCTCTATGCCCCTCTGAATTCATCCATTGGTTAACCGTCTGTTCAGGTGTTGAAAATCCCGCAGCAATATTTTCACCGCATGAACGATAGCTGATGCCGAGCTCGGATAGGACAGTAAAGCATGATTCTCCGTTCGGTCTTGTATGAGAAAATAGCTGAACTGTTTCATCGGCACGAATCTGAGCCGCTTGCATAAGTGTTAAATCAGCCTCCAGTGGAGAAAGTCCGACAGCAGCTCTTTCAACATTAACAAGCCTTAAAACCTCAGCCTGGTATTCAGAAATTCCGCTTGGAGCAGGAGGCTGTGTTGCTGGAGGTTGTGTTGTGGGTGGCTGAATTACTGGTGGCTGAGTGGTTGGAGGTTGTGTAGCAGGTGGCTGAGTTACTGGTGGTTGAGTGGCTGGAGGTTGTGTAGCAGGTGGCTGAGTGATTGGTGGTTGTGTTTCAGGAGCAGGTGTTTCAGTGAGTATTTGTTCTGGTTCAGTAATTATATTTGTAGTTTGAGTAGTTGTAGTCTCAAGGGCAAGTCGTGCTTTTTTAATGTAAATCAAATCTAATATATCAATACGCATATCGCCGTTGATATCGAGTCCCTCAGCAACCGTAGTCTGACCAAACAAATACTTGGAGATAAGTGTAATTTTTGAATTAAGTCTTTTTTCGTCCTCTGAGAGGGAATTATTGTATTTATTAATTTCTTCGATTGTTTCAGTAAAATTGATATTTGAATATTCTTTATTCTCTAAGGATTTACTGTAATTTGAGGCAATAATGCCGACAGAAATTGCAGCAACGCCTGTAATTATCGGGATTGCATAATATAAAGCCTTTATTTTCATTGTACAGCCTCCTTTTTTGAATATTATATGCGTAAATTTCTTTAATACTCATTTTATATAATTATATCATTTTTTTACCTTTAGATTCAATAATTTTCTGTAAATAAAGCAAGCATAAAACTTTAAGGCACTAGAATTTTGCATATAGCACTTGACAAAGAAAATGTATTGTGATATAATTTCATATACGAACTTTTGGGATTATTCCGAAGTGTAAGTGTGCAGGCCCTGTGCAACAGAACACCGTGAACCATGTCAGGCGGGGAACCGAGCAGCATTAAGCGGATTGTTTTGTGTGCCGCAGCAAGCCTGTACACTTATGCTCCGGAATTTTTATTTTTTAAGGCAGAAAGGTTGTAAAATCAACTTAAAAATGTTAAAATGACTAATATAAGATGCGAGAGAATGTTTATAGGGGGACTTTATGAAAAACTTTAAGAGGTTTGCGAAAGCCTTATTAACTGCATTTATGAGAGCCTCTGCTTTAACTTTCGTGGTGTCAGTTTTTGTGTTTATTAAATTTTACTATGATGGTGAGGTAGACGGAACGGATTTATTGCCTGCTTTTACTTTTCAAGCTAGTCTTCAAGCGATTGCTACACTAATGTTTGCTTTGGTTGACGAGAAAAGCAATTATCTTGGAGCATATCCCCAACTTGTGAGATTGCGTGAAAAAATATTCCGTAGAAGGAATAAAAACTCCAAGCTTTTTTGGAAAGGCATGGTGTTTTATGTTGAGGGATACTTACAGGACGCACTTGAATTATTTCATGAGATAGATACGGATAAATTAAAAAAGTCAGACAGGAGCGAGCTAGAATATTATAAAGGCAGAGCTTATAATTCGTTAGGGTTTACTGTGAATGCCGTAAAATGCTATGAAACAGCACTTGAATTTGGCTATAAAGATATGCATATTTACTTACGCATAGGTAGTGCTAAGGAAGCTTATGGCGATTTTGACGGAGCTGTGGAAACTTATGAAAAGCTTGCCCAAGTATTGTATTATTCGGATTCAGCATATATTAATATTGGAATGGCATATATAAAAAAAGGAGATGGCGAAAAAGCACTTGAAGCCTTTAAAAAATCTATTGATAAAAAGCATAATTATGCTACTGCGTTAGGCGGCATGGCTCTTGCATATCTTTTGTTGGGCGATATGGATAAGAGTTTTGAATATTATGAAAAGGCAATTGCAAATAATATTTCAGATGTTAATGGGTATAAAGAGTATTATAATAATATGAAGCAGATTGCAGAAACAAAGCTTAAAAAGTCTGAACAAACTGTTTAGGAGGTGGTTGGGTGTATAAGGCTTTATACAGGAAATGGCGTCCTCTTACCTTTGATGATGTGATTTCACAACCACATATTACTACTACATTGCAAAATCAGATTAAAAATAATAAAACAGCTCATGCCTATCTTTTTACAGGCTCAAGAGGTACGGGCAAGACTACCTGTGCAAGAATATTTGCAAAGGCTGTCAACTGCGTAAATCAGGTGGATGGAAACCCATGCCTTGAATGTGATATTTGCAAGGATGCAGAGGCGTTTGCTCTTTCCGATATAATTGAGATAGATGCTGCTTCAAATAATAGCGTCGATGATGTTCGCGATTTGAGGAATGGTGCTGTCTATACACCTGAACGTTGTAAATATAAGATATATATCATAGATGAGGTGCATATGCTTTCGCCGAGTGCATTTAATGCCTTGCTGAAGATTATGGAGGAGCCTCCCTATTATGTGAAATTCATACTTGCAACAACCGAGCTGCATAAGGTTCCTGCGACAATAACCTCACGCTGTCAGCGTTTTGATTTTAGGAGAATTACTGTTGAGGATATTTTGAAGAGACTGCTTTATATTGCAAAAGAGGAAAATATAGTGCTTGATGAAAAAGCAGCAGCTATGATTGCTACCCACGCTGATGGTGGTATGCGTGACGCTTTGTCGCTTTTAGATCAATGTACTGCATTTTCCTATAATATCACTGAGGAAACTGTTTCTGCAGCAGCAGGTGTTGCTGGCAGAGGGTCTTTGTTCGATATTTTAGATGCGGTGATTGATGAAAATCCATCAGTAGCAATTGAAATTGTAAATAACCTTTATGCAATGTCAAAGGATATGCAGCGTCTTTGTGATGAGTTGATTTTACAGTTTAGAAATCTCATGCTTTTAAAGGTCAATCCTAATCAGACCGATGTGGTAAATTGTATGCCCGATGAGCTGGACAGGCTTGCTGAAATGGCTGAGAGATTAGAGCTAAAATCAATACTTGATTATCTCTCGATTTTACAGAGTTGTAATGAGCGGCTTGCTCGTGCTGTAAATAAAAGAGTTGAGCTTGAAATGGGGATTATAAAACTTTGTTTAGGTAAAAACAACAGAAATATTGAAAAATCTCTTGACAATTCTGATATTTATGATAAAATAAAAAAGTTGGAAGAAAAAATATCTGCTAATGCACAAAGGAGTCCTTCGCTATATTCAGACGAAAAGTCAGATATAAAAAAAAGTCCTGCTGAAAGACTTCAGGAACAGCCTGTGGATATATCAAAGTTGCGTCCTGAGGATTTTGAAGTTGTAAAGAACTGGTCAGAGGTTTTAAAGGAATTTCAGTTGGTTTCACCTGCTGTTTCAGCTAGTCTTACCGGATCAACAGCATTTACTAACGGAAATTTACTTTTGATAAATGCTAAAAACAAGTTCTTTTTGACGCTGTTTAAGAATAAGGAAAATGCACTTAGTCTTGGGGAGTGCGTGAAAAAGGTCTTGGGTAGGCAATATATTATCAGGGCGAAATGTGTGTCTGATGAAGCTGAAAGCAATAAAGCAATGGACTTACTAAAAAAAGCAGAGGATTTAAAGATTGATACTTCGGTTGATTAATGTGAAATCAAATCAATCGCAAAGTTATTTATAATAAATAAAGAGGAGTTTAATTATGAAAGCAAGAATACCAAAAGGAATGAAGGGCGGTACGCCACAAAATATGAGCACTATGATTAAGCAGGCTCAAAAAATGCAGAATGAGATTACAGCACTTCAAGGTGAAATAGAGAAAAGGGAATTTTCTACTACCTCTGGTGGTGGTGCTGTTGAAGTTGTTATGTATGGTAATAAATCCATAAAGAGTCTTACAATTAAGCCTGAGGTTGTTAATGTTGATGATATTGAAATGCTTCAGGATTTGATTATTAGTGCAATTAATCAGGCAGTTTCAATTATAGAGGAAACTACTGAAGAGGAAATGAGCAAGGTAACTGGCGGCGTTTCATTGCCAGGCTTGTTCTAGGATAAAATAAAATGGCGGATCATAATGCACTTCCGCTTGTAGTTTTAGCGGAACAGTTTGCAAAGTTACCCGGTATTGGCATGAAAACAGCACAAAGGCTTGCTTATTATGTTATGTCGATGTCTGAATCCGAAGTAAAGGCATTTGCCGATGCCCTAGTAAATGCAAAGAAAACAGTGCATCCATGCTCGGTGTGTCAGAATCTTACGGAACTGGATTTGTGCTCAATATGTGATGATGATAGGCGTGACAAGTCTGTTATTTGTGTGGTTGAGTCACCTAAAGATGTTACAGCGTTTGAGAGAACCCGTGAGTATAGGGGTGTGTACCATGTCTTGCATGGTCTTATTTCTCCAATTGATGGAGTAACTCCCGACTCTTTACGGATAAAAGAGCTTTTAGACCGCATAAATAAAGGCGGAGTCGCTGAAATTATTATGGCAACTAATCCGACTGTTGAGGGTGAGGCTACTGCTATGTATATAGCAAAGCTGTTAAAACCGCTAGGTGTTAAGGTTACAAGACTTGCATTTGGCTTGCCTGTTGGTGGAATTCTTGAATATGCTGATGAGGTAACCTTGTATAAAGCATTGGAAAATAGAAGTGAAATGTAATATATTGCGTGTGGTTTAAAACTACACGCAATATTTGTAAGTGGCAAATTATTAAGGCTGTGGAGGTTGTCTGATATGGATTTTGAGCTGAAAAAGTGGCGGTTGGATTATGTTAAGGATATTGCAAAATATGCAAATAATAAGAAGATTGCTGATAATTTGAGGAACGCATTTCCATATCCGTATACTGAGGACGATGCAAAAAGGTATATCAACCATTGTATTATAAAAGAGGGGGATGGTCAGGTTTGTCGGGCGATTGTTGTAGACGGAGAAGCTGTAGGCAGCATTGGTGTGTTTTTTCGCGATGATGTTTACTCTAAAACTGCAGAGTTAGGATATTGGCTTGCTGAAAATTTTTGGTGTAAGGGAATAATGACAAGAGCTATTGCACAAGTTTGTGAGATAATTTTTAGTGAATATGACGTTGTGCGGATTTATGCTGAGCCATTTGCAAACAATATTGGCTCACGAAGAGTGTTGGAGAAAGCAGGATTTATTCTTGAGGGTATCATGAAGAACAGCGTATTTAAGAACGATACAAT
>JAAYPV010000090.1 GCA_012519635.1 Clostridiales bacterium | reverse complement strand
TGTAATAATCGATGCAAAAATTTGTGTCTATTCATTATATTATATGAGTTAACGGCATTATACAAATTCCAACAAATGTTGCAATTAACGCATGATTATTGTAACCATACTGACGGGAGGATGGTAATAATTCTTCAACACTAACATAAACCATAATACCAGCAACTAATGCAAAAATTCCTCCTAAAATTGCATCATTTATAAACGGCTTTAAAATTAAAAATGCCAACAGGGCTCCAAGCGGCTCTGTTATTCCTGATAAAAATGTATATTTTAATGCTTTTCCCTTATTTTGTGTCGAATAATAAATCGGCATAGCTACAGAAATTCCTTCAGGAATATTGTGTAAAGCTATTGCAAATGTTATTGCTATACCCATCTTTGTATCCTGATAAGCCGCCATAAATGTTGCAATCCCCTCAGGAAAATTATGTAATGCAATTGCAAGCATGGAAACAAATCCGACCTTAAAAAGATTGTTGTGAGTTTTTTCTCCTGTTTCATCATTATATTCCTGATGTGGTACAAACATATCTAACAAAGATGCTGCAAAAATACCTAAGCCTAAAAAAATAACAGATAAGGATATTCCTAACTTATCCCCTAATTGTGATGATAATAAGATTGTTGCATTTTGAAATAAATCTATAAAAGATACACTAAGCATAATTCCAGCTGCAAAGCCCATCGAAATGCAGAGTATCTTTTCATTTTTTCCTTTACAAAAAAAAACAAATAATGCTCCTAGCATAGTTGACAAACCAGCTGCGGTGGACATAATTAATGCATTTAAATCCATCTTACTCCCCCTTAAAGCAATTTTTTTGGATTAATTTTTAAGTCCTGTATTAGTATATTAGAAAATTGTTGTTATGTTTATTAAAATTTGTAGCCATATTATTATACTGAATAACTCTTAATAAATCAAGTACTCATATATTCTTTTCATTTTTTTACATGTTATAATATATGTTAAAAAGCTGAACCAAGAATTACTTTGCCTTTAGAACATAATTTTATTCATGGTCAATTGTAATTATTGAGTTATAAGATTCATCAATTTCTAATATTTTCTCAGAAATATGCTCAACAAGCTCACGATCACTTAAATAAAAATTAAAGGGAACTACAACATCAAAAATTAAATTTGAGTGGGTTATTCCCCAAACCACACGAAAATCATGTATGCTAATTTTTTCTGAAATGCTATTAATAATATCTATTACTTTTGCTTTAAGAGCATTTGTTTTTTCATCATTTCTGACAATAGGGTCCATATGGATTACAAGATGTATATTATAATCCTTTAAAAAATCTCTTTCAATATTGTCAATAATATCATGACTGACCATTACATCCTGTTCTGCACATACTTCACAATGAACTGATGCGAAATATTGTGCTGCTCCATAATTATGAACAATTAAATCATGAAGTCCTATAATTCCATTATAGCTTAAAATTTTTTCATAAATACTATCAACCAGCTCTTTCGATGGTGCATTTCCTAATAAAGGATTAATTGTATCTTTAATTAACCCTATTGCTGTTATTATTATTAAAAATGCAACGACCAAGCCCATATAACCATCTAAATTAAATCCTGTCAATCGTGTAATTATAACAGAAACTAATACAGCAAATGTAGAATAGATATCATTTCTGCTATCCACTGAAGTAGCTAATAATGTAATTGAATCAATAGTTCTACCTATTTTTCGATAAAATAAAAATTGCCATCCCTTTATCAGTATTGAAATTATAAGCATAACTACAGCTACAATACTAAAAGAGGCCTCTTGTGGATGAATTATTTTTTCTATCGATGCCTTACCCGTCTGAAGCCCTAAAAATAGTATAATAAAAGACACAATTAAGCCTGCGATATATTCCATTCGTGCATGCCCATATGGATGCTGGGAATCTGCTGGCTTGCCTGATAGCTTAAATCCTACAAAAGTAACAAGTGATGTACCTGAATCTGATAAATTATTAATTGCATCCGCTGTAATCGAAATGCTGTTAAATGCAATACCTACTGTAAACTTAATAATAAAAAGCAAAATATTGGTACATATTCCTACTATACTTGCAAATTTACCATATCGTTCGCGAGTTTTTAATTCATTTTCATTTCTATTCTTCATAAATATTTTTATTAATAAATTAGTCAAGGTTTCACCGTCTTTCATAAATATTAAATAGCTATTATTATTTTTAATTTATCATAATATCATACTAATATAATATTGTCAATGAATAAAAAGTTAATACTTTATAAATATTTTTAGCACGCTTAAAAAAATCCCACCTTATAATATCAATTTAAAATAAAAATCACCACCTAACCACTAAGATTAGGTAGTGACTCCATTCTACTCTTCAACTTCATTTTCTACGGCCAGTTCAGTTTTCACTACTGAATTTATTGGAGTACTGCCAATATACTCCGAGGTATCAGTAGGCAAATGTTTCTTTGCCAGCTTTTCATTTACAAGCTCTTTTATCAGCGTATATATAACCGTAAATATTGGAACAAATGTTACCATACCTATAAAGCCAAATAATCCACCACCAATAAATATTGCAAACAATATCCAAAAGGTTGGTAGTCCCAATGAACCGCCCAAAATCTTTGGTTCAAGAACATTTCCGTCAAACTGTTGTAGTATTAATATAAATATTGCAAATATTAATGCTTTTTTAGGATTCTCCACAAGGATAAGCAAAATACATGGTATTGCTCCAATAATAGGTCCAAAGAAAGGCACCATATTTGCTAAACCAATAATAAAGCTGATTAAAGCAGCAAATGGCATTCCCATCAGTTTCATCATAACAAAAGTAATTACACCAACAAAAAATGAATCAAGAACCTTGCCTGATATATATTTTATAAAAACTATATTGACTCTATCAGCAATCCTGAGTATCTGCTCACACTTTTTTTCACGAAATAATGAATATAAAACCTTTTTTGTCTGTCCTTTAAAAGTTTCCTTATTATACATTATATATATAGACATAATTATACCTAATAAAAAGTCCTTGATGCCTATAAGAAATGAAAATGCTCCATCCCTTATTCCTGTTAATAAATTTTCAAATTCAGGTTGAAATTTTGTAACCGCATCCATAAGAGAAGAACGAATTGTTTCAAATTCATTATTCCAAAGCTTATTTATTTCCGGATTGTCGGATAAAAATCTAGTTGCGAAATCCTGTAGACTATTTAAATATGAGGAGAAGTTTTTCAATATCTTTTCTATACTCTGTATAACCTCAGGAATAACAGTTATAATCAGTAAAGCAATTAAAGATAAAGTAATCATTAGTGTTATTGCTATTGACAAACTCCTTACAAGAGCTTTTCGCTCCTTCTTTTTACACAGTAATTTTTTAAGAAACCTTTCAAAAAATTTCATTACTGGATTAAGTAAATATGCTATTGCCCCACCCCATATAATAGGTGCTATTACTTTTAAAACCTGTTTACTATAGCTTATATACTTTTCATGGTTAAATACCATCGAAACACATAAAAGACAAATTACAAAAACAATAACAACATATACCGCTATCGTTGTATACTTCGCATTAAATTTAAACCTCACCAAAACACCCCTTTAACATAAATTATAAATACATTATACAACATTTTTATAGCAAACGGAATAGTTTTAGGGTATATTAATAATTTTATATCAAATTATATCATATAATTAATAAATTTAATTTTAGGTCTTTTTTTTAAGACGAAAATATGATATAATATTAAATGTTGACATCTTTTATAAAAGAATCAATAAAATCAATCTAAAGTTATATTACATTCCCTTACACTTTTTAGGGTATAATCATTATTAATAGTACATTGAATGGAGTAGATTTATGGCAGAGCAAAGTTTTAGGGATTTAAAAAGGTCGGCATTGCAAAAATATTTTAATAAAATGAACTCACAACAAAAAAAAGCAGTATTTACCGTCAATGGCCCAGTATTGGTATTAGCTGGTGCAGGAAGTGGTAAAACTACTGTAATAGTTAACCGCATTGCTAACATGATTAACTTTGGAGATGCATATCATAACGAAACTTCTAAAGCATCCGAAGATGAAATAAATTTCCTGTCAGATTATATAGATGGAAAAACAGATGATATTGCAAAATTAAAGGATATAATTGCTGTATCACCAGTTAAACCATGGAATATATTGGCCATTACTTTTACTAACAAGGCTGCTGGCGAACTTAGAACAAGACTATCAAATATTTTAGGTGAGGATGATGCTAGGGAAATTAATGCTGCAACTTTCCATTCAGCTTGTGTAAGAATATTACGCCGTGAAATAGATAAATTAGGTTATAGCAATAGTTTTACTATATACGATTCTGATGATAGCCAGAGGGTTATAAAATCCTGTTTGTCCGATTTAAATGTTTCTGAACAACAATTTCCACCAAAGGCTATTTTAAGTAGTATCAGTAAAGCTAAGGATAATATGCTTTTCCCTGAGGATATTGAAGCCTCTGTTGGTGGGGATTTTAGAAAAAGTATTATATCAAAGGTTTATACTGAATATCAGAAAAGATTAAAAAACTCCAATGCATTGGATTTTGATGATATTATAATGCTTACTGTGCAGTTGTTTATTGACTTCCCTGATGTTTTGGAATACTATCAGAATAGATATAGATATATACTTGTCGATGAGTATCAGGATACTAATCATGCACAGTTTAAATTAGTAAGTTTATTAGCTTCAGAACATAATAACCTTTGCGTTGTCGGTGATGATGACCAAAGCATCTATAAATTTAGAGGAGCAACAATAGAAAATATTCTTAATTTTGAAAATCAATTTGAAAATACAGTAGTTATTCACCTTGAACAAAATTATCGTTCTACTCAACGAATTCTTAATACAGCTAATTCCATTATAAAAAATAATCAGGGTCGTAAGCCTAAAACCCTATGGACTGATGGAGAGTTAGGCGATAAAACAGTGGTTTATAAGGCTCAAGACGAAATGGATGAGGCTAAGTTTATTGCTAAAACTATTCTTGATAATGTAAAGCATGGCGGCAAGTTTAATGATAATGTTGTCCTTTATCGCATGAACGCTCAATCTAACATAATTGAAAGAGCCTTTGTACAAAGCGGTATCCCATATCGAGTACTTGGTGGCTTAAAATTCTTTGATAGAAAAGAAATTAAAGATGTTTTAGCCTATCTTGCAGTTATAAATAATAACAATGATATGCTAAGACTTAAGCGGATAATCAATGAGCCAAAAAGAGGTTTAGGTGAGTCCACACTTACCATGCTTGAAGAAATTACTATGGATTTGAATATTTCTCCTCTTGAGGCAATGAGGAATGCTGCTGATTATCCTGTGCTTTCTAAAAAAGCTAGTGTTTTAAAAAGCTTGGCAAAGATGTTCGATACTCTATCTGATTTATCAAAAACCCTACCACTTGATAAACTCCTTGATGAGTTACTTGATAAGTCAGGTTACAGAGAATATCTAAAAAGTCTTGGCGATGACGGAATTAACAGGCTTGAAAATATAAACGAGTTAAAGTCAACTATGATATCATATGCCAATGAAGCTGAAGAACCTAGCCTTAGTAGCTTTTTAGAGGAAATTTCATTATATACTGATGTTGACAAACTTGATGAATTTGTGGACGCTGTTTATATGATGACCATTCATTCATCAAAGGGACTTGAATTCCCAAATGTTTTTGTTGTTGGTATGGAGGAGGGAATTTTCCCAAGCTCACGCACCTTTGAAAGCGAAGATGAAATCGAAGAAGAGCGTAGACTTGCATATGTAGCATTTACAAGAGCACAAAAAAGACTATATCTTAGTAATGCCGCTCAAAGAATGCTTTTCGGTACTACTTCCAGAAACTTCCCCTCACGATTTATTAAGGAAATTGAGCCGGATTTAATTGAAAAGATTGATAATACCGTAAAAGCAACGACTGGTGCAATCGCTGTAACAACTGTCAGCTCAATACCTTTACAAAAACAAATTGCTAAAATTAAATCTAATGAGCCTTCAAAGCAGCCTGTTGAAATTGATTTTGCAGAAGGCGATAGAGTAAAACATAATATTTTTGGTGAGGGAACTGTTATCTCAGTTCGCAAAATGGCTAATGACGCAATGCTTGAAGTAGATTTTGATAAAGTTGGTACAAAAAAGCTTATGGCGAATTTTGCAAAAATTAATAAAATTGATAACAATTAAAATTAACAAACCTTTGATTTCACTGTCTTAATGTGAATCAAAGGTTTGTTTTTTTCGTATAAAATCAGAGAAATTTTGGAATGATAGTTCAGAGGTGTATTCTATCTCTGAATAATTTAAGAAAAGGTGATACTATGACTTCAAACAGAATTCCAAACAGGCTTATAAATGAAAAATCCCCATATCTGCTACAACATGCGTATAATCCTGTAAATTGGTACGCTTGGTGCGATGAAGCATTTGAACAAGCAAGAATTAATGATAAACCTATTTTGTTAAGCATTGGGTACTCCACTTGCCATTGGTGCCATGTTATGGAACATGAATCCTTTGAAGATGAGGAAATTGCTAAACTTATCAATGATAGCTTTATTCCAGTTAAGGTGGACAGAGAGGAACGACCTGATATAGATTCTGTATATATGTCCGTTTGTCAAGCTATGACTGGACAGGGCGGATGGCCTATGACTATTCTTATGACTCACGATAAAAAGCCTTTCTTTGCTGCAACTTATATGCCAAAGCATAGCAGGTATGGTATTATGGGACTTGCTGATTTTATTCCATATATAAATAATTTATGGCATAATAATCGTTTGAGTATCTATGATTTTATCCAAAAGCTAGATAGGTTTTTGGAAGCCAAAGAAGAAAGTATTCAACTCCCCCCTGAAAAAGATTTTTTGCATGCAGCATTTGATTTATTTAGCCAAAATTTTGATACTCGTTTTGGTGGGTTCGGTAATGCTCCTAAATTTCCATCACCACATAATCTGATTTTTCTATTGCGTTATTCTAATGCGGAAAATAACGCATTTGCAAGAGAGATGGCTGAAAAAACTCTTATTCAAATATATAGGGGTGGAATATTTGACCATATTGGCGGAGGTTTTTCACGATATTCTACTGATAGAAAATGGCTTGTTCCACATTTTGAAAAAATGTTATATGATAATGCACTTCTCGTCATCGCCTATCTTGAAGCATATGCAAAAACAAACTATTCGCTTTATGCTGATATTGTCAAAAAAACATTAAACTATGTTATTACAGAGCTTACAGATGAAAACGGCGGATTTTTCTGCGGGCAGGATGCTGATAGCGATGGTATTGAGGGCAAATATTATGTATTTACACCTGCTGAAATCTATCAGGTTCTTGGCGATAACGATGGCAAAATCTTTTGTGAGTATTTCGATATAACAGATGAGAGCAATTTTGAAGACAAAAGTATTCCAAATTTATTAAAAAATCCTGTCTATGAACTAAAGAATTCTAATATTGATTTAATGTGCAAAAAAATATATGATTACAGGCTTAACAGAACTTCACTCCACAAGGATGATAAAATTCTTACATCATGGAATAGTATGATGATTATAGCATTGTCAAAAGCATATGCTGTTTTAGATGAAAACGAATATCTTATCGCAGCCAAAAATGCCGAACAGTTTATTTCATCAAACTTGATGAAAAATGGTAGGCTACTTGTTCGATACCGTGACGGTGAAGCAAAGGAAGATGGTAAGCTTGATGATTATGCTTATTTTATCTGGGCATTGCTTGAGCTATATAATGTAAGCTTTGATGCTGTTTACCTTGAAAAAGCCATCTCACTTTGTGAAATAATGTGTACACATTTTTTTGACAAGGATAATGGAGGATTTTATCTCTATTCCGATGATTCAGAACAACTTATTACAAGGCCTAAAGAGGTTTATGATGGTGCAATACCCTCAGGAAATTCTGTTTGCGGATATATTCTTGAAAGAATTTCAAAGCTAACAGGAAATTTAAAATGGCAAGAAATTTGTGATAAGCAAATTTATTTCCTATCTGGAAAAATAAGCTCCTATCCTGCTGGATATAGTTTTTCATTAATTGCAATAATGAATATACTTTATTCTTCTAAAGAGTTAGTCTGTATTAACCCTCAATATGAAGATTTACAAAGACTTTGCAAACTTCTCGCAGTAAACTCCAACCTAAGCGTTCTTGTTGTTAATGCCCAAAACAAAGAAAAACTCGAAGGCATTGCACCATTTATAAAGTCTTACACAATTTCTGAAAATAAGTCTGCATTTTATTTATGCAGTGGAAATACTTGCTATCCTCCAGTAAATTTTCTTGATAATATTAATTTATAAAATATAAAGCCGTTTCTATATAAAATGCACAATGTCTAATTTTTTTCACATTCTGTGCAGATATATTCAGGAGCGGTTTTTCCATTTATAACCGACTCATAAAGTCGCCAGCCACCCGCTAGATTGTAACAATCATAGCCGTATCCGCTTAATATTCTGCAAGCAATATAGCTCCTTTGTCCACTATGACAATGAACATAAACTGGCTTATCTTTTTCAATTTTATCAAGATTTTCTCTTAAGAAATCAATAGGAATATTCATAAACCCATCAATTTTTCCCCTCATAACCTCAGCTGGTGTACGAACATCAAGCAGTGTTACACTTCCATCACGAGGTAAGCTTTTAACATCATGCCAGAAGAATTGCTTCACAATTTCAGACACTATATTTTCAGCAACAAAGCCTAACATATTAACAGGATCCTTTGCACTTCCAAATGGAGGTGCGTAACAAAGCTCTAGCTTTGCTAAATCCGTAATCTTTGCTCCAAAACGAATTGCAGAGGCAATTATATCCATACGCTTGTCCACACCATCAAAGCCAACAATCTGTGCACCTAATATTTTTAATGTTGACTTATCCCAAATTGCCTTAATTGACATAAAACTAGCATTTGGATAATATGTTGCATGGGAAGCTGAATAAATATAAGTCTTGTTGTAGTCAATTTCAGCAGCTTTTACAGATTTTTCATTCAATCCGGTTGTAGCAACAGTCATATCAAATATTTTCAATATGGATGTACCTTGTGTGCCATCATATTTACTCTCAATACCACAGATATTATCAGCCGCAATTCTCCCCTGCTTATTTGCAGGACCTGCCAATGGTATAAATGCTGGCTGTTTATTAATGTAATTTTTCACTTCAACCGCATCACCTACAGCAAAAATATCAGGATAATTTGTTCTCATATTTTCATCAACAATAATTGAGCCCCTCCGATTTGTTTCTATTCCACAGGCAATAGCAAGCTCTGTTTCAGGTCGAACTCCAACTGACATAATTAACATATCAGTAGAAATGTAGCCACTGTTTAAATTTACACTTAAACTGTCACCATTATCAATAATACTTTTTACACCGTTGTTTAATATAGTTTTTATTCCATTTTCATTAAGATATTTATGAACATCAACTGACATATCAAAATCAAGTGCTGCTATTAAATGGTCTGATAACTCAACTATTGTAACATTTAGACCTGTTTTGCTTAAATTTTCAGCCATTTCTACTCCGATATATCCTCCACCAACTACAACGCAGTTCTTTGGACTTTTCTCTTCGATATATCGTTTAATTTTCATAGTGTCGGGAATATTTCTTAATGTAAAAACTTTATTAGACCCTGCACCCTCAATTTCTGGAACAATAGGCTCTGCTCCTGGAGATAGAATTAATTTATCATAGCTTTCTATATAAGTGCTGTCCTCTTCAATATTACGAACAGTGACATTCTTATTCTCAGGGTCTATTGCTATTACCTCATTTTTTACACGAACCTCAATATTAAATCGTGTTTTAAAGCTATGCGGTGTCTGTAATGTCAGAATTCGGCTGTCCGTTATTTCACCACCAATAAAATATGGCAAACCACAATTTGCAAAGGAGATATAATCTCCTCTTTCAAAAATAATTATTTCACATTCCTCATCAAGTCTGCGTAACCTTGCTGCAGCAGATGCACCTCCTGCTACACCACCCACAATTAATACCTTCATTTTACTTCCTCCTAAAATCTTTTTAAAAACTTATATAATTGTAAACTATATCATTATGTTTCTAATTTCTCCAGCTCTATATCAATTATTATACATAACTATATAATTAGATTCAAGAATAATTAATTAAATATATTTAACCTAACCACCAATTAATATTTATCAATATTTTGAATGAAATTTGTCTAATATTTGTTAATCCTTTACTAATAATTAAATAAAACTTATATCAAAAACAGTAAATTCTTATCTTATTTTATTTAATTTATAATAAACTAGTGACTTAAACATTTTATTATTGTATAATATATTTATAGTATAGCCTAATAATAAGCAAACTTAACCCTACACAATATTAACAAGAATATAAATACTATTTCATTATGTAAGGAGACGATATTATGAAGGAATTTAAAGGATATAATCGTGGAATAAATTTAGGTGGATGGCTTTCACAATGTAATCATGAAGAAGAACATTATGTAAACTTTATTACTAAAGCTGATATAAAGCAAATTTCACAATGGGGACTTGACCATGTCAGATTACCTATTGACTATCAGCTTGTAAAAAATTCAGATGGAACTACCAAAGAAACAGGGTTTACATATATAGACAATTGTATTGACTGGTGTAAGGAATATGGATTAAACCTGATTATTGACCTTCATAAAACCGCTGGTTTTAGCTTTGATGAGGCAAATAACTCCTTCTTTGAAAATCCGATACTACAGGACAACTTTATAGAGTTTTGGGAGCATATTGCAGCAAGGTATGGCCAATATAGTGATACAATTGCATTTGAACTTCTAAATGAGGTGGTTGAGGATAGTGTTTCCTCAATATGGAACAACATTGCTAAAAGGGCTATTATAACAATACGCCAAAAGGCTCCTGATACAAAAATAATTATTGGAGGAACTAGAAATAACAGTGTAAAAACCGTAAAGAAACTGAGAAAACCCTTTGATGAAAACATCGTCTATACCTTTCATTTTTATGAGCCGTTAATATTCACACACCAAGGTGCATACTGGATTGAACCTATGCATAAAGATTATAGGGTTGAATACCCTGCGCCAGATGAAGAGTATATTAAAGATTCAAAGAATTATCTCTTCCCGAAGCAAAAAAGTTTTTTAAACAATTGCTCTCCCCTATCAGGTAAAGACTTTTTTAGAAATGTGTTTGCTGAAGCAATAAAGGTTGCAGAAGAACGAAATGTAGCTCTTTATTGCGGTGAGTATGGAGTAATTGACAAGGCATCAGATACTTCTACGATAAATTGGATTTCAGATATTTCCGAAGTATTTAGAGAGTATAATATCGGTCGCGCTCTATGGAATTATAAAGGAAAGGATTTTGGTATTATAGACATTGAGAATAAAGAAATCATGCATAAAATAATCGAAATGTTATAATAAATCTTAGGTAAGCAAAGTGTCCTATAAGTTAAAAGAGTGTTCAACTGAACACTCTTTTTTATTTACATAAAACTATTATCTTGTACGGTGTTGTCTGAGCTGGGATACTCCTTGTTGTTGGCCCATACAAAACAATTAAATTTCGGTCTGTAATTCGTCCAGTAAAATTTTGACCATTTATCAAAGATAATTTTGTATTTCTGGATATGTTTAATCTCAATGTTCCATCGCTACTCTCTAACAGCTCATTAAAATAATCCACTTTAACATTATAATTTTTTGTATTTTTCGCCATAACAATTGCTTTGAACTGTGGTGGGTAAATAAGAGGTGTAGCAGCATTTGCATCATAAAAACCTGTTACAATATCTCCAACATTTACGATAACATTATTTATAAAATATGTATTAGGTGTTATAACAAAGTTTACAACTTCCTTATTTCCATTTGTAACCTCCATTAGTTTAACGCAACCTTCAAGATTGGTATCTCCTGTAAAAAATCCACTTATCTTAGTTACTATACCCGAGAAGGGTTTAAATTTTATCATTAACAACTCCTCCATCTCTTAATTTATTCATCTATACATTATATGCAATAAAAAAATATTATGTCATAAGAAATGAAGAATATTTAGTGTTTTTAAGGCTAATTTGATTTATATACTGATTTAATATTAAAATACTCCTCCAATGTTAAACCGGAATTATACAGCTCTGTTGCAAGCATTGTTCCAACATATCTAAGATGCCATGGCTCATATTTATATCCCGTTATACTTTCCTTTCCTTTAGGATAACGAATAATAAACCCATATTTATGTGCATTTTCAGCAACCCAAGTTCCCTCTCTTGTATCTGCAAACGAATCGTCAATTGTGTTTAGGTCAAAAGCTAATCCTGTTTGATGTTCAGAATATCCTGGTCTTGCTGAAAAAGTATCGGCAACCTCCTGCCCCTCCCTTGCGACATATTTATTATAAATCCTGTCCTGGTCTTCATATGAGCGAAATCCTGATGCTATCCAGATATTTAACCCCTCTGCCTTTGCATCCTCCTGCATCTGATAAAATGCATTTACAACAGTTTCATCAAGACTTCCTGGATTATAATCCTTAGGTAATTTATATGACTTATTTACAATTAACACGCCATTTATAAAAGTCGGCTCCTTTGGCTCATCATCAATTGTTACTACAGGTGTTTCAATCACTGGCTGAGTTTCAGATATAATTGTATCAAATGTTGTAATAGTTGTGGTTTCTGCTTCAGTTTCACTTATGCTTGATTCTTTTGTAGTAGATTCATTTTTTCCAGCATTTACAGGCTCAACAAGCAGATTACTGCTATCACTATCTTCTGTTAAATCAAATTTTCTTATTAATAAAATTATTACGGATATTATAAAAATCAGTGCTACAACTATTACAGCAATAATTTGTATTTTCCTCATTTGTTCTCTCTTTTTCTTAACACTCTTATACTTTTTCATATTTACCCCCTACTAAATTATAATCCGTCTAAACATAAACTGCATCCAATTGAATAGATAAAAGGATGCAGTCTGATAGTAAATATTTTATTAATTCATTTTCTTACCACATTTCGCACAGAAAATAGCGTTTTTCATCAGCTTATTACCACATTCAGTACAGAATTTATATTTTTTTTCATTATTTCCTTCTGGCTCTGACTCAGAGTCTTCAACCTGAGCAATTTCATCCACATGCGCTTCATTTTGTATTGTTTTCTCAAGAGCCTGATTATTATTCGTAGTTTCCTTGCTATTCTCTGCAATAGCTTGACTATTTTCTGCAACAGTATGGTTATTCCCTAGTCCAGCACTACTTACAACCTCTTTATTTTGCTGTATTTCGTTACT
>JAAYPV010000089.1 GCA_012519635.1 Clostridiales bacterium | reverse complement strand
AGTTTCGTCTGTTTCTTCAGTTATATCAGAAGTTTCATCTGGAATTAATCCAGCTAAAATTTCACTTGGGATTAATGAAAGCTCGTCAGGAGAAAGAGTAGTTAACATTGAAGCGAAAATACTTTCAAAGCTTACATCTTTAAGCACTGAAGTAATTCTACTTGCGATTTCCATATGGCCAAACTTGTTTGGATGAATATCTTGTAAAGTAATATTAGTATAAAGCCATCCATAGCCTTTAAAATTCTCATATGTATCTATAACTGTTATATCAGGAATATTCTTAATGCCAGTGTTTATAGTATTAATATATCCGTTAGCAAACTCGTATAGCGCAGCAAGCTCATTGGTATCTCCAGAAGAAATCTCAAATGGATTGTAAATAGTCTGGAAAACAACAACAGCATCGCTGTTTAATGTATCTATTGTCTGGCAAATAGTTGTAATATTATTAACAGCAGGTGTAATACTTTGATTTAGCTTAAGGATTAAGCTATAAACAGCTACTTGGTTTGCAAGCAATTTATCAACAGCATCAAGTAAAGTGTCTCCCTCTTCTTTATATTGTGATATTTCTGTTAGAAAGACTCCCAACATATCATTACCGCCAGTTGAGATGCAAATCACCTCAGCTTCTGTAACTGCATCAATAACTGTTTCGTCTTCGTTAAGTGATTTAAGAAGGTCACTTGTTGTGCTGCCGTTTACAGCGAGATTTGTATAATTTGCACCAAGCTGCTCAGCAACAATTTCACCGTATGATGGAGTTCCCTCCGCTAGACCATATCCTGTTGAAATACTATCACCAAGAATTAGAACATCAGGAATTTCCGTTGTTTCTTTTTCTGCAAATACACTTGAAATCATCAAGGTTGATGCTAAAGTGATTGCAGTTAAAATTGATAAAACTTTACTTTTCATAAGTATGTATCCCCTTTTTGAAATTAATGTAATAAAGTTATCACATTTAATTCCATCTGTCAATATAATTCTTTAATTTGTAAATATGAAATGAACCAATTTGTAGGTTTTGATAGTGTGAAATTAATATAGTTAAAAACTATTAGCAATGTTTATTAATAATAAAAAAATAATTGCAATAGAAGAGGGTATATGATAAAATGTAATTGGATGAATATTTTATGTAGAAAATAAAGTAAAAAGGTGTAACTGATGCAAACAGAAGATAAGATAGAATTATTTAAGCAAACATTTTCTTTTTGGGATAAGTTAAGTGAAGATGAAAAACAGATAATGCTTAGCAGTACGGTTGATAAAATTTATAAAACAGGGGAAAATATATATAATGACGATGAAAGTTGTGTAGGTGCACTCATCGTTAAAAGTGGACAGATTCGTGTCTTTATGCTTTCAACAGAGGGTAGAGAAATCACATTATTTCGTTTGCTTCAAGGCGAATTATGTGTATTATCTGCATCCTGTGTATTAAAAAATATAACCTTTAAAGTCAATATTGATGTAATCGAGGACGCGGAGGTTATTATTTTACGCTCAAGTGAGTTTTCAAGACTGATGGATGAGAATGTGTATGTTGAAAATTTTTTCAGTAAGATTATTGCTGACAGGTTTTCAAAAACAATGTGGGTCATGGAGCAAGTGTTGTTTATGAAATTTGATAAAAGGCTTGCTTTGTTTTTAATTGATGAATCAGAAAATCTTGGCTCTGATGTCATCAACTTGACTCATGAACAGATTGCCAGGTACACAAGCAGTGCTAGGGAAGTTGTATCAAGAATGTTGAAATATTTTGAAAAGGAGAATATAATAAAGACATCAAGGGGAAAAATAAAGATTATTGATAGAAACAAGTTGGCTGAATATGCCGACTAGGGAGAGAGGAACGAACATGAAGAAAATTGCTTTTTATGATGCAAAGCCATATGATAAGGATTGGTTTGATGAGTTAAATAATTCAAGATATAAATTTAAATATATTGAATATAAGCTTAATTCTGATACCGTTCAGTTTGCAAAAGGCTGTGATGGAGTAATTGCCTTTGTAAATGATGAGATAAATAATGAAGTTATAAATGCACTTCATTCAATGGGCATAGAAATTCTTGCTATGAGATGTGCTGGATATAACAATATTGATTTTAAAGCTGCCTTTGGTAAATTACATGTTGTTCGAGTGCCAAGTTATTCACCGAATGCAGTTGCAGAGCATACTATGGCTTTATTACTTTCTTTAAACAGAAAGATACATAAAGCATACAATCGTACAAGGGACTATAATTTTAGTCTGACAGGTCTAACTGGTTTTGACCTTTTTGGTAAAACCATTGGCATTATAGGCACGGGTAAGATTGGACAGGTATTCATTGATATATGTAAAGGCTTTGGAATGAATGTAATAGCATATGATTTATATCCTGCTAAGGATATGGATATAAATTATGTATCGCTTGATGAGTTGTTTAAGCAGAGTGATATAATTTCCTTGCACTGTCCTTTAACAGACCAGACTCATCACATAATCAACAGTGAGAGTTTAAGCATGATGAAGGATGGAGTTTATATTATCAATACCTCAAGAGGAGCATTGATTGAGAGTGAAGCCCTGCTAAAGGCAATAAGGGATAAAAAGGTTGGAGCAGCAGGTCTTGATGTTTATGAGGAGGAATCTGAGGTATTCTATGAAGATTTCTCAAACTCCATTATAGATGATGAGATACTGGCACAGCTTGTTGCTCTCCCAAATGTTATTGTAACATCACATCAGGCGTTTCTTACAAATGAAGCTCTAAAAAATATAGCAGATACTACATTAAAGAATTTAGACCAATTTTTTGCGGGGGAAACTTTGGAAAATGAAATATGCTATCATTGTGACAGCGGAAAAGTAGAAGAAAATTGCAGCAAAGTTCAGACTGGATATTGTTGGATATCAGAATGATAATAAAAACAGACCTCTTTTAATAGGATATTGAAAGAGGTCTGTTGATATTATTTATAGTGCAAGCTGATATATTTCCTTGACAGCATCAAAATCAAGTTTGACATATGAACCGATTGTACTGTTTTTATTTTTACTTACTGCTTTTTCAGCCATCTCATCGAAATAAGTATCGTCTATATTAATATCGGATAGCCTTGTAGCCAAGCCAATACTATGGAAGAAATCCTCTAATTTTTGTATTGCAATATCTATAGTTTCATCATTGGATTTATCAGTGATTCCGAAAACTCTTTGGCCAAATTGAACTAGCTTGAATGGATTTAGAGTTTTTACATATTTCATCCATGCTGGGAATACAATGGCTAATCCAGCGCCATGAGCGATATCATAAATTCCACTCAATTCATGCTCTATGCCATGAGATGCCCAATCTCCGCCCCTGCCAGTGTCAAGCAGATTATTATGTGCAACGGTTCCAACCCACATAACCTCTGCTCTGATATCATAGTTTTCAGGATTTTCAATAGCAAGGGGAGCAAACTTGATTATATTTTGCATAGCACCCTCGATAAGCCTGTCTGTTAAATCAACTAATTCAACATTTACAAAATAGCGTTCCATCAAATGCGCAAGGATGTCAGCAGCGCCGCATGCAATCTGATAAGGTGGTAGGGAATAGGTGTTTTCAGGATTTAGTATTGAGAAAACAGGTGTAATAACATTATTTGTGTAGCCGCGTTTAAGTTTTCCATCTGAATTGGTTATTACAGAAGAATTGGAGCTTTCTGAGCCTGCTGCCGGAATAGTTAGAACAGTTGCAACAGGTAAAGCTTTTTCCGCATCTGCCTTACCTGAAAAGAAATCCCATACATCACCATCATAGCAAGCGCCTATTGCAATTGCTTTTGCGGAATCTATAACACTTCCGCCTCCGACTGCTATAATTATGTCGATATTATTTTCTTTAACAAGTTCTATTCCTTTGTATACCAAATCTAATCTAGGGTTAGGTACAACTCCACCAAGTTCAGTAATATCAATTCCTGCGGTCTTTAATGAATCAATTATCTTATTGTAAACACCTATTTTTTTAATCGAGCCACCACCATAATGTAGTAAGGCTTTTTTCCCGTATTTGATAGCTTCGGGGCCAACATACTTTTCAGTATTCCTTCCGAATATAATTTTTGTTCTGTTTTCAAAAATAAAGTCTCTCATATTTTTCTCCTTTAAATTATTTTATTTATCTTTTATATCTGATTTTTTTATATTTGCCAGAGGTGAGCTTTCAGTTGCCTTTTGCAAATCTCTATTGGAAATATGTGTATATATTTCCGTTGTAGATATACTTTCGTGACCTAGTATTTCTTTTAACACTAAAGTATCAACATTTCCGTGCTGGTACATAAGCGTTGCAGCCGTATGTCTTAGTTTATGTGTTGAGTAACCAAGACCATCAAGATTTGCGTTTTTCAATGCGTTTTCTACAATTTGCTGAACCCTGCGTTTGCTTATTCTTTTATTAAATTTGCTTAAAAACAATGCTTGAGGTTCACTTGGAGGATTTTCTCTTGAATTTAGATATTCTTTTAAGGAATCGATACAAGCATTATTAAGATAGACTATACGCTCTTTATTTCCCTTGCCAAGTAATCTTAATCTTTTTTCTGTAAAATCAATATCATTTTTGTTTATTCCCACAAGTTCGCTAAGTCGCATACCACAATTTAAAAACAGTGTAATTATGCAATAATCTCTTTTATAATTGTTTGAATCAATACTGGACAGTAATTTTAGGCTTTCCTCTAGTGAGAGAAATTTAGGAATAGATTTTTTTTGTGTGGGCATTTCAATATTAGCAATTGGATTAGTTTCAAGAAGATGCACATTGTTTGTCAGGTAGTTAAAGAAGCTTTTTAGTGAAGATGTTTTTCTTGCTCTAGATTTCTCATTATTATCCCGTTCGTCTGCTAAATAAAATATATATTCATAAAAATCATGCAATGTAAGATCTTTAAGCAGTGTAATATTAAAGTCTTTGATACTTACATTGTAGATTGTTTCATGAGAATAATTTAAGTCCTTCATTATTCTTATATATTTTAAAAATAACCGTATATCTGAATAATATTCATTAACTGTTCGTTGCGAACAGTTTTTAACAACTCTTAAGTATAGAATATAATCATTTAAAAAATCAGGATTTTCTGATTTGTCAATGTTCAAGTGATATCAACCCCTTTATAGTACATGGATAAGCATAGAATTTATATTAATAAATGTTGTAAACTATCAATTTAATTATACCATGTTTACAAATAAACTTCAAGGTAGTATATATGGTTGTAGGCTTATGCTTTTTTAAAAGCAGAGAAATGACATAGATTCATAAACAGAGGTTAATTTTTTAATTTTTAAAAATACACTTTACTTTTATGTTTTAATGTGCTAAAATAAATTCAAGTAGTAAAAATAAATATGGAGGTAATATCAATATGAATGAAAAACTGAAAGATAAAAATATGGATGATTTGTTTGAAGCTATATTATGTCTTGAAACCGTTGAAGAATGTTATAAGTTTTTTGATGATTTATGTACAGTTTTGGAATTAAAAGCACTTGCTCAAAGATTACAGGTTGCAAAAATGTTGAGTGAAAAAAGAGTATATAGTGACATTGTTAATTCAACTGGTGCAAGTACGGCTACAATTAGCAGGGTTAATCGTTCTCTAAATTATGGAAGTGATGGGTATGAGATTGTGTTTAAGAGGTTGAGGGAGAAAAATGGAGGCAAGCTATAATATTTTTTCATATTATTACGATGATTTGACAAGAAATATAAATTATCGGGAATTAGCGAAATATCTTGATATATTGATAAAAAAATATAGCGGTAAAGAAAATGGTATTCTGCTTGATTTAGCCTGCGGAACAGGAAGTATTTCTGAAGAAATGTCCACACTAGGGTATGATGTTATCGGTGTAGATAACTCTGAAGAGATGCTTAATCAAGCAATTGAAAAGAAATTTGATAGTGGGCTTAATATTCAGTATATATGTCAAGATATGCGTGAAATTGATATGTTTGGTACCATTGATATAACAATTTGCATGCTTGACAGCATAAACCACTTAAATAGTCTGGAAGATGTTAATAGGGTCTTTTCTAAAGTATCCTTGTTTTCAGAGCCTGATGGATTGTTTATATTTGATGTCAACACAAAATATAAACATGAAAAAGTGCTTGCTAATAATGTTTTTATATATGAAACAGATGATGTTTACTGTGTTTGGGAGAATTCCTATCGAGAGGAAACAGATGAAGTTAATATTAATTTAGACTTCTTTGAACGAAACGGAAATATGTATAAACGATATAGCGAAAGCCTTTCTGAAAGAGCTTATGATATTGCTGATTTAGATAAAGCTTTAATAGATAATAAATTTGAAATTTTGGCACATTATGATGGGTTTTCTTTAAATCCACCATATAATCAAAGCGAAAGAATAGTTTTTGTAGCAAGGAAGGTAAAGTAATGGGAGTAATAAAAAGAGCAATTTCAAGCGATGCTTCAGTTGTAGCTAGTGTACTTGATGCAACTGATATAGTATCTGAAATTGAAAGAATACACACTACTTCAGCAGTGGTTACTGCTGCATTGGGGAGATTATCTATTGCCGCATCACTAATGGGTTATGGTTTAAAAGGTGAAAAGGATTCAATAACCCTTAGGCTTGACGGAAATGGTCCTACTGGTTCTTTGGTTGCCGTATCTGACAGCAGAGGTAATGTTAAAAGCTATGTATGCAATCCAATTGTTGAATTACCATTAAATCAATATGGAAAGCTTGATGTTGCTGGAGCAGTTGGTAAGGAGGGGACTTTATCTGTTATAAAGGATTTAGGGTTGAAGGAGCCTTATATTGGACAAATTCCAATTGTATCAGGTGAAATTGCAGAGGATATTGCGAGCTATTTTGCAGTTAGTGAGCAAATTCCAACGGTATGTGGATTAGGTGTACTTGTAAATCCAGATTTAAGCGTAAAGGCTGCTGGAGGATATCTTGTTCAGCTTTTGCCTTTTGCTGATGAAAAATCAGTCGATATCCTTGAAAAAAATATCAAACAAATTCTACCTGTAAGCAAAATGTTTGATGATGGCATGACAGCGGAAGAAATTTCATTAAAACTTCTTGAAGGTTTAAATCCTAATGTTCTAGATGAGGCTGAAGTTGCATATAAATGTGATTGTAGCAGAGAAAGAACAGAGAAGATTCTTATTAGTCTTGGTGAAAAGGAAATAAAGGAGATTGTTGAAGATAATGAAATAACAGAGGTTTGCTGTCATTTTTGCAATAAAAAATATAAATTTACACCTGAGGAACTTATGGCCTTAATAAAATAAAAAAATTTTAAAAAGGTATTGACAAATGCTTTGCTTTGTAGTATAATCTTTATGTTGCTTAATTCAAGCAACATTTACATGGGAGCATAGCTCAGCTGGGAGAGCATCTGCCTTACAAGCAGAGGGTCATAGGTTCGAGCCCTATTGTTCCCACCATATTGGCCTGGTAGTTCAGTTGGTTAGAACGCTAGCCTGTCACGCTAGAGGTCGTGGGTTCGAGCCCCATTCAGGTCGCCAATTTGCGGATTTAGCTCATCTGGTAGAGCGCCACCTTGCCAAGGTGGAGGTAGCGAGTTCGAGCCTCGTAATCCGCTCCAATCTTATGGCGCTATAGCCAAGTGGTAAGGCATGGGTCTGCAACACCCTGAGCCCCGGTTCAAATCCGGGTGGCGCCTCCAGTGAATAACTAAGAAATAACATTTCTCATTATGAGAAATGTTATTTTTTTAGT
>JAAYPV010000088.1 GCA_012519635.1 Clostridiales bacterium | reverse complement strand
CCTCCACATATTGTCCATCGTGATAGACAATTGCCTGCACTTCTTCCTCTGTAAGGTTGATGTGCTGAAGCGCCAAATATATACTTCTAACCGGTACACTCAAATATGTAAGTTCAGAATTAAAACGGTATGGATAATCCGGTTTGTATCCATGCTTCTGTTGTTTTTCCGATGGCTCATTAACAAGATACTGTGGATTCCCCGGCATACCCACTTTACCTAAATCATGTAATAACGCTACTATAACGCAGCTCTCATCACTTATTTCCGGTGCAATTGCAGATTTGATCTTTAGCATAGTTTCAGCAACATTGACCGAGTGCTCCAAAAGTCCGCCCTCTTTGCATAGATGATATTTTGTGCTTGCAGGTGCAGTTAGCCAGGCAGTTTCTTTTTCCATAAAACTAATCAATCTGTCAAATTGCTCCTTACGGTCCTTTACTAGAGATTTAAGAAAACTATATCTTTCAAAAATACTTTTATTCATCTCAATTATCCTTTTATTAAATTTTGTATTTGTTTTCATCAATTCTGATTTTATATAAAATCTTTACATATAAATGCGCTTTGCCTGTAAAGCCAACTCAAATACATCTAATATCAGACTTTCTTTTATACTGTTTGATGGATGTGGAACAGCTATAACTTTAAGCGGCTTTTTAAAATGCTTAGTATAATACAGCTTCGCATCCGAATTTACATTAATTTCAGAAATATCTCCATCCAAAACATTGTTTTTAAGATAATTGATATTATCCCCTACTCCTAATACCAACAAGTAATCTGGTGTCAGCAATTCAATCTCATGTTTTAAAACATGTGCACCGCAATTCTTCCACATTGATGTTGTAGGATTACTCCGATCTCGCTTTGGAGAGCATTTAACATGATTTAAAAATGAATTATTTTCGTACTCTGCAGCAATTTTTCTGTTATCCTTAATCTTATCTTCCAGGTTCAAGACTCCATAAATATCATCCGAATCACAGTATATAGCTTCTCGTATAGCCATAGTATAGCAAGCTATACGGTGCCAAAGAAAAGTACCAGCATACTTTTTACCGTCAGGGAAAACATATCCAAAGTTAATACGTTTTTTTCCCTCTTCAAGTTCAGCTCTTGCTTCCGTTATAATTTGTGTGTTGTATTCAAATCCTCCACCCTCATATGTGTTTATTCCCAGTATTAAAATCTTGTTTTTGTAGTATTTTTCACCTATCCAAGGAAATGACAGATATGACCATTTTACTTCCTCATTATCAGGCTTTCTCTCATCTATTCCCGCCCAACATTTATCTGCAAATTTACATCCTTTATATAAAGATACAGGTTCACCAGTATCAGTAATGAAGCCGGATTCATAATACATTTTTTCAAGCAAGAAAGGCAAATTTATGGAACTTTGGTATTTTGCCAAATCAATTTCCCATTGTTTATGCCCGGATTCCACCCCATGCGGTTGGATTACTCCATATGTTTCACTTAGTTCAAAATCAATAACATTTTGTCTATTAAAGCTCCATCCCTGTTTTTTCATATATTCGATAAAATGATTAAGTCCAAAAGCAAATTTTTTTGGCACTTCAAGGTTTATCCCTGTTTGGCTTAATGTAAAAAATATTGGGAACTCATCTATCTCTGTTTCAGGAAACAGCTTATAGTAATTCTGACGCGCTTCAAACGTTGAATTAATTGCATTCTCATAAATAATGCTTTTTATGACTTTTTGAAAATTTTCTTTTACATCTGACATGTTTTACTCCCCATATCAAGTAATACTATTTACTCTTAACAACAACCTCTGTTCGCCGGTCAATTTTATATTCAAATTCTACCTTTATCTCACTGTCAGCCGCTACATTAACAGAAAATTCAATAAGCCCTGATGTTTTCTTTGAGTACTCATGTGTTGCTGAAACCATTTCCCATATACCCCAGGCATAATGTTCAAAATGTACTTCTGCAACTTCTTCCTTATGGTTCTTGATAATGCACTCATATTTGTAATGCTCAAACCCATTTATTTTCTTTCTATCAACCTCTGTAAAATCAAAGGTGATATCAAACGCATTACCAATTGTAAGCTTAATATCTTCATCCTTAGGGGTGTGCCCTATACTGTCCTCACCAATAAATTCAAGGGAATTGTCAGCTTCATCAGCTTTATACAACTTAATTTTACCCTTCGGCATGGCGTAACCCAATCCATACTCTTTCTTATTTATAAACTCAATAATTACATTTGCTTTTTCTTCATTCATATTAAGCTTGTAATACTTTTTGTAGGGTATATTTCGACCATTTAAAATATTGATTTGCTTGGTCTGATTATCTTTCAGTGTTGTTGGATTTAGTAATGTATACATATGATAATCAAAGAAAGCTTTTTCCTCCGCCTGCGGTGCAGCAGAGGCCTCACAAATATACATGCGTTCTTCCATGTCATAGACATCATCATCTTGAATTCTATTGACATCCCCGGCAATAAGTTTTATTTTGGCGTTTTCAAATGTTGTGCCACTTTGATTTTCAATTTCTGCCCATCCAGCAATGTTTAAAGTTTCTTCCAAAATATCTATGACATAGTTTGCATTCCATTTAAAGCCCTTGCTAAGATAGGATACCTTAACATTTTCAGATGTTGACTTCCCAATTTTCCATACAAGAGCAGGCTTTACTATAAGTCCTGATGGTAGGGACGGAAGAACAATCTCCGCCTGAGCATCAATATATATTTCCTTAGTATCATTATCCTCCAATACACATCGTCCAGCGCCCTCAACTGATAAAAGACGGCAGCTTTTCTTTTCACCGGTCTTCCGGTCCTTTAAATAGACTTCCTTATCAATATACTTTTTAAGGAGCTTATCCCTATCAACCAAGTCATAATCATAATTGAACTCCAATATATTCAGACCTTCCACCAGGAGAGAATCCGTTTCAATCTGCTGTGCAACATCAGCAAAAATCACTTCTGTTTCACTTCCTGATAGGTTTACTTTGCGTATTTCTTTTACAGCCCCAAAACCGCCGTTATAAATGGTCAATG
>JAAYPV010000087.1 GCA_012519635.1 Clostridiales bacterium | reverse complement strand
TTGTACCTTTGCTAAACGGTTAGATTTAAGTATATGAATAGAGGGTTTGGGGAATTTTAAAATTTCCCAACACCCTTATATTACTTTTTAAACGGGGGTCCTGAAATGGCAAAAATGTGGGCTGGAAGGTTTTCTAAGGAGATTGACGAAACTGTTAACGCTTTTAACTCTTCCATTACATTTGATGCAAGAATGTATAAAAATGATATAGAGGGTAGTATCGCTCATGCCAGGATGCTTGGCGATTGCAATATTATTTCCAAAGAGGATAGCAAAAAAATAATTGATGGGCTTAAAGAAATTCTTGCTGATATTGAAAATGGAACGCTTGAATTTGATATGACTGCTGAGGATATACATATGTTTATTGAGGCAGAGCTTACAAACAGGCTTGGTGATGTCGGCAAGCGTCTGCATACTGCTCGTTCCCGAAATGACCAGGTTGCTGTTGATATAAGGCTTTATCTTCGTGAACAGATTGCTGAAATAATAGGCCTTTTAAAAGAGCTGATTGAAATTCTTTGCAGGTTGGCAAAAGAAAATGTTGAAACTGTAATGCCAGGATATACACATTTGCAAAGAGCGCAACCCATTACTTTTGCACATCATTTAATGGCTTATGCTCAAATGTTTTTAAGGGATATTGACCGTCTTGAGGATGCGGGGAAAAGAATGAATTATTGCCCTCTTGGAAGTGGAGCGTTGGCGGGTACGACTTATCCTATCAACAGGCAGCAAATTGCTGAGGATTTAGGCTTTGCTGCACCGATGGTTAACAGCCTTGACGGTGTTTCAGACAGAGATTTCTGCGTGGAATTGGCTTGTGCAATATCACTTATTATGACTCATTTGTCACGCTTTTCTGAGGAGATAATTTTGTGGTGTTCATGGGAGTTTAAGTTTATTGAACTTGATGATGCTTATGCAACAGGCTCATCAATCATGCCTCAAAAGAAAAATCCTGATATTACTGAGCTTATTCGTGGTAAGACAGGTCGTGTTACGGGCGATTTGGTAACCTTGCTCTCAATGCTTAAAGGCTTGCCCCTTGCCTATAACAAGGATATGCAGGAGGATAAGGAGGCAATATTTGACGCTGTTGATACGGTTATGCTTTGCATAAAAACCTTTACACCAATGCTTGCGACAATGAGGGTTAATAAGGAAAATATGCGTAATGCTGCGGCTAAGGGCTTTATTAATGCTACTGATTGTGCGGATTATCTTGTTAAAAAGGGTATGCCGTTTAGAGATGCATATAAAATTACAGGCAGACTTGTTGCTTATTGCATCGAAAATGGGTTGACATTAGAAACATTGCCTATTAAGGAGTATAAGAAAATGTCAGAGCTTTTTGCTGATGATATATATGACGCAATTAATCTTGAAACATGTGTTAATCAGCGTACCTCTGAGGGTGGACCGTCACCTGTATCGGTAATTAATCAAATAGAATATACAGAAAATAGATTAAAATAAATTAAAACTGGGGGAGGTTTAAAATGGCTGTTAAGGTGTACATTGATGGGCAGGAAGGAACAACGGGACTAAAGATTCTTGAACGCTTTGAGGGCAGGAAAGATATTGAGATTTTAAAGATTGATGAGGATAAGCGTAAGGACATAAATGAAAGAAAACGCCTTATCAATTCCTCAGATTTTACTTTTCTATGTTTGCCCGATGATGCGGCAAGAGAGGCTGTTTCCCTTGTTGAAAACAGTAATGTAAGAATTATTGACGCCTCAACTGCACACAGGACTAATAGTGCGTGGGCATACGGTTTTCCTGAGCTTTCAAAGGAGCATAGAGAGAATATAAAAAATTCAAAGAGGGTTGCTGTTCCCGGATGTTATGCAAGTGGATTTATTGCACTTGTTTATCCATTGATAAAAGCAGGTCTTTTACAGCAACATTATCCAGTATTCGCCTATGCTACATCTGGTTATAGTGGCGGAGGCAGAAAAATGATTGAAAAGTATGAGGCTAATGACCGTCCTAAGGAGATGGATAGCCCTATGCAGTATGCCTTAGAGCTAAATCACAAACATCTTCCTGAAATGCAGATGATTTCTGGGCTTGCATATAAGCCAATGTTTAATCCGATGATTTGCGATTATTATAGTGGAATGACTGTTTCCATTCCAATTCAGTCAAGGCTTTTGCATCGTGTTGTGGATATTCATGACTTTTGGAATGTTTACGAAAAACATTATAGGGGCCAGAATTTTGTCAAGGTTAAAAAGCTAGCAGGTGAGGGAGAACTTAAGGGTGGATTTTTGCCTTCTAATTATTTGAGTGGAAGTAACAAAATGGAGATTTATGTTTTTGGAAACAATGAGCAGATTTTATTATGTGCCTGTCTTGATAATTTGGGCAAGGGTGCTTCTGGTGCAGCCGTTCAGTGCTTAAATATTATGATGGGAATTGATGAAACAACAGGCTTACTATAAACTTTACATATAAAACAAGGTTTGTAGCTTTGTAATTTATAACAAGAGGTGTTATTATTGAAACTTCATAAATTTAAGGGGTATAAATATATTGATGGCGGTGTTTGTGCTGCAAAGGGCTTTCTTGCTAATGGAATACATTGCGGAATTTCCCGTAAGCAATTGTCCTCAAGTGTAGAGGATAATCAGGAAACAAATGTTGTAGGTGATGGCAAAAAGAAGAAGGATTTGGCACTTATTTATTCAAAGGAATACTGCAACGCTGCGGCAGTTTATACTACAAATAAAGTCAAGGGTGCACCTATTTTTGTTACAAAAGAACATCTTAAGGATGGCTTGGCTAAGGCTGTTATCGTAAATTCAGTTAATGCTAATACCTGCAATGCTGATGGAATTGAGAAGGCAAGGAAGATGTGTGAGCTTGTGGCTAAACAGCTTAATATAAATGCAGAGGATGTTATAGTTGCATCAACAGGCGTTATCGGACAGATTTTGCCTATTGAACCGATTGAAAATGGCATGGAGGAGCTTGTTAAGGGGCTGTCCGATAAGGGTAACAAGTCTGCTCTTGAGGCGATTATGACTACTGATACAAGGGAAAAGGAAATTGCGGTTGAGTTTGAGCTTGGCGGAAAGAAATGCACTATGGGTGGTATGCTCAAGGGAAGTGGCATGATTCATCCAAATATGGCAACTACACTTACTTTTATTACCACTGATGTAAAGATTAAAACCGAATATTTGCAAAGGGCTTTAAGTGATGTCGTTAAGGTTACATTAAATAGAGTTAGCGTTGACGGTGATACCTCAACCAATGATATGGTTAGCATTATGGCGTCGGGACTTGCTGGAAATGATGAAATCTGTGGGGAAAATGAGGACTATTTGCAGTTTAAAAATGCCTTGTATGTAGTGCTGATGAATCTTGGCAGAATGATGGCTCGTGATGGTGAGGGTGCTACAAAGCTCATAGAATGTATCTGTACTGGTGCGGACAGCGAAAAAACTGCTGAAATAGTGGCTAAAAGTGTTATAACCTCAAATTTGTTCAAGTCTGCTATGTTTGGTGAAGATGCTAACTGGGGGCGTATACTCTGTGCTATCGGTTATGCTAATGCTGAATTTGATATAAATAAGGTTGATGTTTCAATTTCATCAGATGCTGGAAAGATTGATGTTTGTAAGGATGGAGCCGGTCTTGATTTCTCTGAAGATGAGGCGAAAAAAATACTCATTGAGGAAGAAATAAAGATTATTATCAGTATCGGTGACGGTCAGTGCAAGGCTATCGCTTGGGGTTGCGATTTAACATATGATTATGTAAGAATTAATGGCGATTATCGCTCATAACATAATATAAATGGTAGGAGATTCTTATGGAACAGATTTCTAATGCAATTCGTTCGCAGGTGCTAATAGATGCACTTCCTTATATTCAGAAGTATAATAATAAAATTATTGTTATAAAATATGGTGGTAACGCCATGACGAATAATGAGTTGAAACAGGCTGTAATGAGCGATATTGTTCTGTTATCTCTGGTTGGTATTAAGGTTGTACTTGTGCATGGTGGTGGTCCTGAAATAAATGAAATGCTTGGCAGGCTTGGAATTGAAAGCAAGTTTATTGGTGGCTTACGCTATACTGATAAAGAAACTGTCGATGTTGTAAAAATGGTGCTTACTGGGAAGGTTAATAAGGAGCTTGTTGCCTTGCTTACTGAAAACAAGGGGAATGCTCTTGGGCTTTGTGGAATTGATGGCAATATGCTTATCGCCGAAAAACTGGAAGGCGAGGTTGATTTGGGTTATGTAGGAGATATCGTTGAGGTTAATACAAAGCCTATTTTAGATGCACTCAATAACGGATATGTGCCAGTTATCGCTACCGTTGCAAGCAGTAAGGACGGGCATACATATAATGTTAATGCTGATACTGCTGCCTCTAGAATTGCAGCTGAGCTTAAAGCCGAAAATTTGATACTTATGACTGATATTGCTGGATTACTAAGAGACCCGTCGGATCCATCGACACTTATACCTTCCGTTAATGTCAGTGAAGTGCCTTTCATGAAAAGACAGGGGATTATTTCAGGTGGCATGATTCCTAAAATAGATTGTTGTGTTGAGGCTGTTAGAAGAGGTGTGAATAAAACTTCCATCATCGACGGCAGAGTTCCCCATTCTATTTTAATTGAAATATTGTCTAATGAGGGTATCGGTACACAGTTTAAATAGACTTTACGGCTTATGGGGCTACTTGCCCCATACCCTTGCCAGTTTTTTAAAAAAACTGGACTAAAAACTTTTAATGCTGACATAAGGAATGCAAAATGGTAGAATTGTTTGTGTGGAAAACTAAATATGATTAGGATTTCAAGATAATAAGAAAAATAATATATAGACATATAAGTTTTTGGTTAAGCTTTTTTCAAAAAGCATAGCATATCATGAGATGGCAGGCTTGCTTGTAGGCGGGTTGTCTTGGCAGAATACAGGGGTAAGTTTAATGAAATAGAGGTGTAAATATGAACACAATAGAGAAGTTTAACAAAAATGTTATGGGTACTTATGGCAGGTTGGATATGGTTATTGAGTCCGGTAAGGGTAGGGTATGTGAAGATGAGGACGGCAAGGCCTATATTGATTTTGGAAGTGGAATAGGGACTAATTCTCTTGGTTATTGCGATAGTGACTGGGTTGAGGCCGTATGCAACCAGGTTAAGAGTTTACAGCATACCTCTAATTACTATTACACAAAGGTTCAGGCTGATTTTGCAGAAAAGTTATGTCAGGCAACAGGCTATTCCAAAGTATTCTTCGGAAATTCTGGTGCTGAGGCTAATGAATGTGCAATAAAGCTTGCAAGAAAATATAGCTTTGATAAATATGGCAAGGGCAGGCATACTATTATTACGCTTATGAATTCATTTCATGGAAGAACGCTATGCACGCTTTCAGCAACTGGACAGGATAGCTTTCACAACTACTTTTTTCCATTTGTAGAAGGGTTTAAGCATGCAAATGCTAATGATATTGAGGATTTGAAGTCAAAGTTGGATGGTGCTGTATGTGCTGTTATGATTGAATATGTTCAGGGTGAGGGCGGAGTTATAGCACTTGAAAAGGACTATGTATCACAGCTTTACAAGATTTGTGAGGAGAATGATATACTTATTATTGCAGATGAGGTACAGACAGGTGTTGGTCGTACAGGAAAATTCCTTGCAGGAGACCATTATGGCGTAAAAGCGGATATTACTACACTTGCAAAAGGCTTGGCTGGTGGATTGCCGATTGGTGCTTGCCTTGCAAATGAGAAATGTGCAGATGTTCTGACTGCTGGAACACATGGCTCAACCTTTGGAGGTAATCCTATTGCTTGTGCAGGTGGGCTTGCTGTTCTAAACAAGGTATTATCAGAAGGCTTTCTTGAAGATGTAGCTGAAAAGGGTAAGTATATACGCGAAAGATTAGACGAGCTTGATGAGGTAAAGGATGTTTCCGGACTGGGACTTATGATAGGCGTTGAGTTAAAAACAAAATCAGCTAAGGATATCCTTAATAAGGCAATGGAGAGCGGATTATTGGTATTAACTGCTAAAGAGAAGGTAAGATTATTACCACCGCTTAATATTTCGTATAAAGAAATTGAAAAAGGACTTGCAATTTTGGCTAATATATTATAAATTATATATAGGGATATTTATAATATTAGATTAAAAGCTCGTGAGGTGATTAAGTTGAAGCTAACTATGGTGCCTAAGGGGACTAAATTTCCTGTATTAAATGATAGAGAAAAACCGCTTTATACAATAAAGAAAAAAAGACTTGGCACGCTTAAATATATATTGATTGATAAGAACGGCTATGTTCTTTATGTGCTTCAACCTAATGTTGGAGGGAAACGACCTTCATTTAAGGTGTATTTGAATGAAAAAGTAATTTTAGATATTGCTTGCACATCAATGTTTTTGGAGCCGTCTATTGAAGTAACTGGAGAGAATAGAAAATATACAATAAAAAGTACTGATAGAAAAGATTTTAATATATTATTAAATGGTGAAAAAATTGGTCGCATAAAAATTTTATCGTTAATGAATGAGGATAGGCAGGTAGAAATGGAGGTTGAGGATAAGCGTTTTGATGACGCTATGCCTTTATTCGCACTAGCTACTGAATTAACCTTTAGTCAGGATAAATAATTTTGTATAAAGTATTTGGAGGAAGTATGAAGCATTTATTAAAAATGATGGATTTAAGCAAGGAGGAAATTATAGATATTCTCAATCTTGCTGACCAATTAAAATATGAATTGAAGCATGGAATACCACATACACATTTAAAGGGAAAATCGCTCGGAATGATATTTCAGAAAGCGTCAACCCGTACAAGAGTATCCTTTGAAACGGGTATGTATCAGCTTGGCGGTTACCCATTGTTTTTATCTGCAAGTGAATTGCAAATAGGCAGGGGGGAACCTGTTCAGGATACAGCTAGGGTTCTTTCGCGCTATATTGATGGTATTATGATTAGAACCTTTGACCAGCAGGAGGTTGAGGATTTAGCGGCATATGGAAGTATACCTGTTATAAACGGATTGACTGATTTTTCTCATCCGTGCCAGGTGCTTGCTGACCTCATGACTATTCGAGAATATAAGGGTAGTTTTGATGGCTTGAAGATGTGCTATATTGGGGATGGAAATAATATGGCAAATTCACTTACTGTTGGTGGATTAAAGGTTGGAATGGAGGTTTCGGTTGCTTGTCCTAAGGGGTATCAGCCTCATGAATCTGTTTTGGAGTTTGCAAAGGGTTATGATTGCTTTACATTGACGGATAACCCAGAGGAGGCTGCTAAGGACGCAGATGTTGTTATTACTGATGTCTGGGCGTCGATGGGCAAGGAGGATGAAATAATAGAAAGAAAGAAAGCATTTAAGGGTTATCAAGTTAATGATGATATTATGTCACTTGCAAAACCGGATGCAATAGTTTTGCACTGCTTGCCAGCACATAGGGAAGAAGAAATTACTACAAAGGTGCTCGAGGAGCATGCAGATGAAATTTTCGAGGAAGCAGAAAATCGTCTTCACGCACAAAAAGCTGTTATGGTTATGCTTATGGGTGGTAAATAAATTAATTAATGGGCAGTCATACGACTGTTCATTTTTTATACTTTTGACGATATAGAATATAACTAAGTGAAATTTGTTAAAAAAATTAGAAGAATGAAACAAAAAGTAAAATTCCCCTTGACAAAGCGAGATAAAAGTGATAATATGAATAGGCTGTCGAAACGGCGGTGGATAGCGGAGCATATAGAGCAACTATTCTGCGTTAGAGCATATCATATTTAAATA
>JAAYPV010000086.1 GCA_012519635.1 Clostridiales bacterium | reverse complement strand
CAAATGTTTTAAAATGGGTTGACGAAATGGTTGCGCTCACAAAGCCTGACAAGGTTGTGTGGATTGATGGCAGTAAGGAACAGTTAGAAGAGTTAAGGAAAGAAGCATGTGCAACTGGTGAAGTTATGGAGCTTAATCAGGAAAAGTTGCCTGGTTGTTTGTACCATAGAACTGACCCTACTGATGTTGCAAGAGTTGAGGATAGAACTTTTATATGCACAACTAATAAAGAAGATGCAGGTCCTACAAACAACTGGTGCGACCCAAAGGAAATGTATGCAAAATTAACTCCTATGTTTGATGGAGTTATGAAGGGCAGAACTATGTATGTTATTCCTTATTCAATGGGACCTATTGGTTCTCCTTTGGCTAAGGTGGGCGTTGAGGTTACTGACTCTATCTATGTTGTTTTGAATATGAACATAATGACAAGAATGGGTAAGGCAGCATTCGATAATCTTGGCGATACCTCAGACGATTTTGTTCGTGGATTACATTCAAAGGCACAGATTGACCCTGAGAACAGATATATTGTTCACTTCCCAGAGGATAATACAATCTGGTCCATTAACTCTGGATATGGTGGAAATGTTCTTTTAGGTAAGAAATGCTTTGCGCTTAGAATTGCTTCATATCAAGGTAAGAACGAAGGTTGGATGGCTGAGCATATGCTTATTCTTGGTTTGGAGAAACCAAATGGCGAGGTAAAATATATTTGTGCTGCGTTTCCATCAGCTTGTGGCAAGACAAACCTTGCTATGCTTATTCCACCAGAGGGATATACAAAGAAGGGTTATAAGGTATGGACAGTTGGCGATGATATCGCTTGGTTGAAAAAAGGTGAGGATGGTCGCTTGTGGGCTATCAACCCTGAAAATGGATTCTTTGGTGTTGCTCCGGGTACAAACGAAAAGTCTAACTTTAATGCGTTGGAATCAACAAAAAAGAATACAATTTTTACAAATGTATGCTTGAACAATGATGACTTAACAGTTTGGTGGGAAGGCTTGGATAAGAATCCTCCTGAAAACGCAACAGATTGGTTGGGTAATAAGGTTAATGGTAAGGAGTTTAGTGCTCAAGGAAATAAGCTAGCACATCCAAACTCAAGATTTACAGCTCCTGCTGAAAATTGCCCTTGCATAAGCCCAGAATTTAACAATCCTAAGGGAGTGCCAATTTCAGCGATTATTTTTGGTGGACGAAGAGCTAAGACTGCTCCGCTTGTATATGAGGCATTTGATTGGGTACATGGTACTTTCGTAGGTTCAACAATGGCATCAGAAACAACTGCTGCGGCTGCTGGTGCAGTTGGTGTTGTTCGTCGTGACCCAATGGCTATGTTGCCATTCTGTGGATATAATATGGGTGACTATTTTGCTCACTGGTTAAAGATTGGTGAGGATTTAGGGGATAAGGCTCCTAAGATTTTCAATGTAAACTGGTTTAGAACTGATGATGAGGGACACTTCATCTGGCCTGGATTTGGTGATAATATGAGAGTTCTTGACTGGATTATTGACCGTTGTGAAGGCAAGGCTGAGGCTGTTGAAACGCCAATCGGTTATGAGCCTAAGCCTGAGGACATCAATATTGAGGGACTTGATGACATTACAGTTGATGTTGTTACTGATTTGTTGAATGTTGATATCGACCTTTGGAAGGAAGAGGTTAAGGGTATTAAGGAATTCTACGCTAAGTTCGGCGACAGACTTCCTAAGGCTCTTTCTGAAGAGTTGGCTAAGCTTGAGACAAGACTTAACAAGTAATATACTATTATATATGATAAAACAGTATACATAGTAAAACAGGGTAACCCTTTGGTTGCCCTGTTTTGTGATTTTATAATAAGTTTTAAGGCATGTCTTTGTATAAAATATCAACGATTCAGTTATATAGGCTCTTGTTCAGGTGTGTGTTTATAATGCATTGCTTTATAAAGTGTTAGTTTGCATGATTTAAATGTCTAGCTTATATTTAATGGGATTTCATGATAGTAAATTCATTGGAGATATTTTCATTATTTCAACAGGTCGACCTCATATTTGAAATTAATATTTTTAAGCATGTGGTTCCAGTTGTCCTTGTGCTCCATATAGTAGTTATAATCGGCAACCTTTATGCTTTTTTCTATATTTAGAACATCAACATTAAGAGAGTGTACTGTTCGCTGTACTGCAGCCTGGCAGAGTGAAATAATAGTTTGCTGAGCGGGTTCACTTATCTGTTCAAGGGTGTAATTCTTTTCAAGAACATCTCCTGATAGAGTAATGTGAAATGTGGTGGTTACCTTGTTTCCATCAATTGTGGAGGTTACTCTTGATTTAGCAGATTCAACACGGAGGTTTACAGTTTCGTTTTCCAATTCAATTGGAAGAGTTAGATTTTTTATCGTTTCGCTGAGCCATGCTAAGCCTTGAGCTTCTGTTTCGGTTAATATTCCTTTAAGCCCATTCTCGCCGACAATTGCCATGTTGATTTGGTCAATCTCTACAATAGGGATTGCCGCTGCCTTATCAGAGCCTAATAAGTCATCAAGCACATTTGCAACACTTTTTTCTGATATATAACCATTTTTCGATTTTATTTTAATTGTTTCAAGCAGATTCCAGCTATTTTTATCGGCAATTATTTCACCGGCATTTACATCAGAATACACAACAGTGCAGCTTGGCGATATACGGCTGTTTGAGAGCAGGATTTCAAGGTCATCTAGAAGATTGCGTTTTCCTAGAGCAATTAATTCAATATGACCTATGAAAAGATTTTTATCCTGTTTGGTTTCAGCATCGGCAATTGCCTCAAAAATTGTTTTCCCTTCGCCGCTGTAAACAGTGTATTCATCGCTATCATTACCGAAAATGCTTACAACAACGCTTGGATTTTTTTCACCGTCAATGCCAATTGCCTGAACAAAGGCTCTGTCCCTTACTTCAATTGCAGAATGGTTACAGCCACTTAATATTAAAGGCAGGCTTAAAGTAAGGCATATTGCTTTGACTTTATGCATTTTGTACTTGAGCATTTATCTTCCTCCTTATATACATTATAAGTGGTGCTATTACGGAAAGAAGAACGATTAATCCTCCCCAGATAAGGCTAAGGTCCATGCCCGTAGAATTGATTGCAACAGAAATAATGAGCATTAAGATAATTGAAGTAATTTCGTTAAATCTATATTTGGGGAATATTTCTTCAATCAATACAGAGGCTAGGATAATCTGTACGGTTATATTTATAACGCATAGAAAGGCGAAAAGTATAGTATAGATGGAATCGGCACGCTGGGTGCTGAATGGTTGGGTATATGCTCCGATTTCAAAGAAAGGAAATTCAATTAACTGCATAAGATGTCCTGTTACACCTATTCCGATAAATGAAACAAATTCAATTATCACCAGTTTTGCAGTGAGATATGAGAATACGCCTTTTTTATGATTGCTTTGTGTAAAGTTTAGAAGTACAAGTAGTGCGACAAGTTCGCCACTTTCACAGAAATCATTCAGAGCATATATCCATATACTTTCGCTGTTTTCGTTTTTTACAAGGTTTAATATCTCTATTTTAGAGTATGCACCTATAAACATAACAGCAAGTGCCAGCGCAAGTAAGCCCAGTACGATAACAGCACTTCTTGCAAGAACCTTTAAGCCCAATCGTGAGGCATATAGGCAGACTATTGCAATTAAAAATGCAGCAAAGACCTTGTTTTTTACGGGTAGTGAAATGCTTCCTGTAACATCCCATAGCTTTACGAATGAGATTGCTCCCCAAAGCACAAAGAAAAAAACATAGAAGGCAAGTCCGACCTTGCCTAAAGGCACATCTTTTTTAAGGTTTACTCTGTTTGAGTTGCATAGAATGAGCATGGGTATTACAACAATAGCCTGTGCAACAGTGGAGATAAACACACCAGCCATTTGTTCTATTGAGTAAATGCTTTTTGAGCAAACAAACCCAAAGATTTTAATAAGCAGAAGTACTGCGAATAATTGTCCATATCCGATTTTTTTCATATTATTTTATCGCCTCCGCATTAGAGATTTGACATATTGATGAAAACAATTTCTTTGTTAAATACTTGAAATTCAATAAAAAATATTGTATACTGTATAAATAGTATATATATTAATGGTATAATTAATTTTGCTTTTCGGATTTAAGTGATTCTATTGTGAAAGTGTCGCTCTGCATTTTTCTAAAGTTAATTCTAGTGACAATATCACGCATTGCTTTTGGAGTGAAGGGTGAAATCGGTGCGGTAACAGGGAAACCATAGTCTTCGGTTGAACAGATATTGAACAGGAATACGGCAGCAAGAAGGCTTATGCCGAAAAGACCCCATAATCCACCGAACAAAACGAATAAAATTCTGAGAATCGTTGTCTGTTGGTGTAAATCAGGTGTAAGAAATCCACTTATAACTGAAATTGCTATAACAGTGAGCAGAGGTGTGCTGACAAAGCCTGATTTTACGGCAGCATCCCCTATTATTAAGCCGGCGACAATGCTTACTGCACCTCCGACTGCTTTTGGAAGGCGGATACCCGCTTCACGAATGATTTCATAAGCGATAAGCATGCCGATAGCTTCAGCGATAATTGAAAATGGTGCATTGGATTCAGCTTCAGCAAGAATGAGCAAAAGCGTGCTGTTTAAAAGTTCAGGATGATGAATTGACGAGGCTATATATAATGCTGGCAGCAGAACGGATATAAAAAAGGCGATATACTTTATCCATCTTATAAATGTTGCGTAGTATGGTTTGAAGTCATAATCATCAAGTGTCTGAAAGCTTTCGTTAAAGAGCTTTGGTATTACTAATGCAAAGGGGGTACCGTCTACAAGGATTGCGACACGCCCTTCCATTAGTTTTGAGCACAGGACATCTGGCCTTTCGGTTGTTCCGACTGCATCGAAAAAGCCGTTGCTTTTGTTTTCAACAAAGGGCTTTACATATCCACTTGATAAAATTACCTCCAAATCAATTTTGTTTAAGGACTTCTTTATATCATTTAATAATTTTTCAGGGACACGGTCACGCATATAGCACAAGCATATGTCAGTCTTACTTTTTGAGCCAGTCATCATAAGTTCTAGCTTTAGGGTCGGGGACTTTATTCGTCTGCGGATAAGGGACATATTTGTTCTAACAACTTCAACAAAGCCCTCGTGAGCACCCATTATATTGCCCTCGCCCGTAGGTTCAGATATTCCGCGCTTGTCATAGCCTTGTACACCGAATGCAAATGCTTTATCTAAGCCATCAATAAGTAGGATTGCAAAGCCTGAATTTAAGGTTCTGAATAGATTACCGTATGTGAAGAGGCTTATTCTATCAGTGGACAGTAGCATTTTTGTGTTGATGTGGTCATATAAATTTTGTGGGGAGGATTCATTTAGATTTATGCTGGTCAAGGGCAGGAGAATAAGCTCTGTTAAAATACTGCTTGAAACCATTCCCTCACAGCAAAGCAATGCAACATTCACTCCGCTTACATTGATTTCGTTTACTAGCAAATCTGAGGAATAATCACAAATTTTTTTGATTCTTAATATATTTTCTTGTAGATTAGCTATAATTGGTTCATCTTCATAAACAGTATTGTGCATAAAATCCATAAAAATATTACCATCCTTTAAAAAATCTGATTAGTTATTTATCCATATATTTTTATTTACTTAAACTTAACATATTATTTACTAAATGTATAATAAAAATACACTCATAAAGGTAAAATAAGCGATAAAATAAAGTTGTCTTAACGATATTTACAAAATTAATGTGTTGTTATATGTAATTTTATACAAATTTTTTTTTAATTTAACTAATATGAAACCTTTTCATATTATGGAAAGTTAATATTATGAGCAGTGAAATGAAAATATATGAACTTGACAAAAAGATGGTTTTAAAGATGGTTTTATAGAATATATTTTAATATTTTATAAACTTTAAACAACTTTTTAACAAACTATTAACCTAAAAAGTCATAAGTGTTGAGCTTTTACAAAAGTGACAGTTGAGTTGATGAATAGTTGTAAGTTTATACAAAATGTAGTTTAACATCTTTACAATTTTAAAAAATTAATATATAATTTAAATAAATTTAGAGAATAGCGTAATTACATATTAAAACTGTGCGCTTATTTATTATTTTAGTATATAAATGAAAAGCGTTTGCTTTTTTTGCAAAAGCTTTTCGTTATATAAATTTAAAATTTTTAAACTAAATTGGAAAGAGAGGTACGAAGTTTTATGAAACTTAAAAGAATTCTCGCATGTATCATAGCTTGCTCAATCGTTGCAGCAGCTATGAGTGTTACAGCAATTGCTGCTGACACAGAAGAAACAGACATTGGTATCACAACAGAAACTGATGAAACTGATGATTCAGAAGAAACTGATGGAACTGATGAGCCAGAGGAAACTGATGATTCAGAAGAAACTGATGAAACTGATGATTCAGAAGAAACTGATGAAACTGATGATTCAGAAGAAACTGATGAAACTGATGATTCAGAGGAAACTGATGAAACTGATGATTCAGAAGAAACTGATGAAACTGATGAGCCAGAGGATTTCGTATGGGGCGACATCGACGGAAACGGCAAGGTTAACATGGAGGACGCATTCACACTTGCTTGTTACTTAATTACAGAAGGTGAAGAAGAAAAAGCTGAATTTGTTGAGCTAATGGGCTTGAATCTTGATGCTGTAAGAAACGAAGACGGTTCTGTAAGTATAGTTTCAATTATAAACATTTTGAAGGAACTTACAAATGTAGAAATACCAGAGGAAACAACTGAGCCAGAAGAAACAACAACTCCAGAAGAAACAACAACTCCAGAAGAAACAACAACTCCAGAAGAAACAACAACTCCAGAAGAAACAACAACTCCAGAAGAAACAACTGTTACAGAAGATACTACTGTTACAGAAGATACTACTGTTACAGAAGATACAACTGTTACAGAGGAGCCAATTGATAAATCCGAATATAATGCAGCAGTTGAGGCTTACAATGCAATGCAAGATGCATTTGATGTTGATGGCAAGTATGCTGGATATCCTGACGCAATAACAGCTGACGTTCTAAGTGCAATTGATGCTGCTGATGCTGCAATTGCTGATTTAGCTGAAGATGCAACACAAGAAGAAATTGACGCAGTTACAGCTTTGATTAATGCAGCAGTTGCTGAAATTAATGCTGCTTTGAATGTAGCAGTTGATGCTGAACTAGACGATACATACGCAGCTGCTCTTGTTAAGACACTTAATACAGTTGAGTTTGAAAAATATTATGAAGGTTCACAAGACGCTCTACTAGCAGCAATTGCTGACGCTAACGCACTTGCAGTTGACGCAACAGTTGATGAAAAGATTGCAGCTATAGACGCTCTTAATGATGCTATTGCTGGATTGATTACACCAGAAGACGCTCTTGCAATTCGCTATGATGAATTGGTAGCTCTTGTTGCAACAGCTAAGGAAATCAAACAAGGAAATTATACTGACGATTCTTATAAAGCATTAGGCGATGCTATTGCTTTTGCTGCAGGTGATAAGGAAGCAGACCCAGTTACAGTTGGTGTAATTGAAAAGGTTGAATTTGACCAGTATCCAGACGAAACATATGAGACAGCTCTAGCAGCTATTGACGGTGCTATTTCAGCATTAGAAAAAGCAATTGCTGGTTTAGAAACAGATGAAGAGCAATTAGCAGAAGCGGCAGCAATACTAAAGGTTAACCTTGCAAATGCTGAAAACTACAAGCAGTATTCAGAAGCCCTTGCTACAGCTATCACAGTGCCAAAGACATACTTTAGAAATGGTGCATTGGTTTCTGGCGTAACTCTTACTGCTGTAAATAAAGCAAATAATGATATTGAGGAAAAATTAGAAGCAGTTCTCGATGATTTATATGATGGTTTTGCAGAAATTAAAGAAGGTGACGTAGTAATAGTTGAAGCAGTTGAAGCAATTGAAGCACAAATTCTTGCTGCAGTAAATTTTGGTTTCTTCACATATGAAGACATCTTCAATGCTGCTGGTCTTGAATTGACAGAAGAAAACATAGAAGCATTAGAAGCTGAAGATGCAGACTCTGAAGTAATCTATGAAGGCTTGTTAGACGGAGTTGAAACAACAGCTGATAAGGTTTCAGTATTTGAAGCGTACAGAGCAGCAGTTGACGCAGCTTACGCAGATGCAATCGCAAATTATGCAACAGAGTTTGCAGCAGCAGAAGCTATTGTTGAAGCTGAAGATGCAGCAAATGCAGATGATGAAGACGAGTTAGAACCTATTTACGTTGCTGATGGCATAGTTGATCTAAAGGTTATCACTGATGAAGATATGATTGATTTAGAAGAAGCAACTAGAGCAGACGCTATAACAGCAATCGGTGCTTTGAGAGCAGCAGTTGACGCACTTGTAACTGTTGAAGAAGCAGAAGCTGGCGCTGCTTTGGCAACTTTGGAAGGTAAGGTTGAAGTTTACTTCAAGGTTGTTGATGGCGAAATAACTGAAATTGAAGATAAGTATGCTGACCTTTACACAACAGCAGAAGCAACAGCTCTAATCGCAGATGCACAAGCTAAGTTTGATGCACTTGACGTTGATACAATGAGCGAAATGGAAGAAGTTCTAAAGGCTATGAGCTTTAAGTATATCACAGCTGAAAAGGCTGAGTTTGTTGCACCTACAGAAGAAGAAGAACTAGCTGTTTACACTCCTTTCATTACTGCAGTTAATGCATTGACAGGAACAGAAGACCTTGCAATTCTAGAAGCTTATGTAGCTGAAGTTGACGTTATGAACGGTAAAACTGTAGATGGTAAATTAGCAGTTGATAAGCTAGAAGTTCTAAATGCTCTTAACAAGCCAGTTGACTTGAAAGGTAAGGTATTTGGTGACGTTAAGAACTTGAACAAGGCTAAGTTGACACTTGCTAGTGGAAGAACAGTTATAGTTGCATTTGAATGGGTTGCAGATAATGAAGATACTCCAAATAAATACACAGCAACAATAGATGGAGATGGTTATTCTGCTCCTACAGTAGGCGTAGAAGTTGACGCATAAGACAAAAACAAAAAACAACACAATAAAGTAAAACAATGCCGCCCCGAGTAACGGCGGGGTGGCTAGTTTTTTACTAAAAGACAATATGAAATTGCAAGATTATCAGATATGTGCAAAAATTGCGACAATGTGAAATAGTTTCAAGCAAAATGCAGATTAAACACTTGACTTTTCAGCCTTTTTGAAATATAATAAGAATACCTTAAAAGCGATGGTTAATAAATGTTTTATAATGGCTTTAATCGAGGATATTTCATTATTATAGACAATTTTGATTAAGGTTATTTATAAAAAATTACAAAAAGCATAAAAGACTATTGACTTTATTGTATGCTTATTCTATAATAAATTGAGAAGTTTTT
>JAAYPV010000085.1 GCA_012519635.1 Clostridiales bacterium | reverse complement strand
CTGCTCTAGTCAAATCTGTTCAATATGCGGTGCAAATAAAAAGAAAAAGTCCTGTGGGCATATCAAAGGTAAAGCCTATGGTGGAAAGGTTTGTTATATTATACTTGATGATATCACAGATGCCTATGAATGGAGTTTTGTTGCTGTTCCAGCACAGGTAAATGCTGGAGTTACAAAGCACTTTGGAGTTTTTACAGATGAAAATGAAGTTATAAAGGAAATGCAGACTCAGCTTAATGAAAAGGATAAAATCATAGGGCTTATTGCTGAGGATTTGAAGGCTGATATTACAAGGCTAAGTTTTTTAACGAAATCCAACAGCCTTTCAACATTTTTGTCAACAATTGTTGAAAAGCTCGATGTTATGGAGATGATTGACCTTAAGAAAAATCTTGAAAAGGAATATAGGGGAAGGGCACAAAGACAGTTGGTTAAGGCATATGATGACAATAACTCCAGCTTTAAGCTGTAAGGGGGACTGATTATGAATGTAAATAGTATTATTTCATTGTTTACGCTGTTTTCGGGTGAAACAGATGTAAAGCCGTATCTTCCACTAATAAATTCTGCCATGACGGAGGTAAAAAACCGTCTTAAGTCTGATGCTGATTTGTCAGATGAACGCTTATCCTTTCTATGTGCGGCAATAGCAAATTTAAGATATACACAAATTCTTGCAGCAAGGGATAAGCTTAGATATACTTTTGCGGGAACGGTTGCACAGATGAATAACGGAGCACAGCAGCTTGATTTTGCTAATTCACTTGTGAGGGAATATTGGGCAAGTATAAAGGATTTGGTTAATGACACCGACTTTACATTTCTTAATGTTTAGGAGGGATTTTATTGAATTCGGTTTATGAATTATTGGAGAGGATACAGGATATTCTCAAAGGAGAGGATGGACAAAATGTCTTTACTGAATATCAGCAGACGCTTATTGAAAAACAGAATCATGATTTATATATTATAATTGGAATAAGGGAAATTATTACAGAGTCACCATATAGTAAGTCATCATCAAGAGTTTATTCATCAAAGGTTGTGTTCAGTATCAATATATTGTCCGATGTGAAAAATGGATATAAGGATATATATTCATATTTTGATTCCGTTGTTTTGGATAGACTTATGAATTTAATTTATGCAGATAGGATTTACACAAAGCCTCTTGAGTTTAATTCAAAGTTAAATAAGCTACAGCTTTATTCTGAGTTTACAATTAACACAAGCATGATTTTTGGAAACTGAGAGGAGGTTTAAAATGCCACATACCGTAGAAGTAAAAAACACTTCATATGCCATACCGTTTGGTTCGTTTATTTTTGGAATTTCATCATATAGAATAGAGTCGGCAGTATCCTTTATCAGCAAGCCAACTGTGAGCAGTTCTATTATTCTTCAGAGCCAGGGTAAAAAGCCAACCCTATTGACAATTAGAGGTAGGTTTTATCATAATCAGACCCCGATAGCACCGATTTTAAGCGGATATCTTAATGGAAGAACCAGCTTTTATTTTAGCTTTAACCGCATGAGGTTTTCAGGGCTTTATCTGTCTAAATTTATTTGTAATGAATCCACAGATGACCAATTTTCAGAATATGAGCTTACTTTCATAACAACTAATGACATAACGGAGGTGGAGACTGATGCCAACGGTAAGACTTGAGCTAACAGATATAAGCGGAAGTGTATACTCCTCTGTTGATTGCTTTAGCTTTTATTTTGAGAAGGAGTCCTACACGCCATATACAAGCCTTAATGGTACATTTTATTTAAATACTGCTGTTGCAAACCCAAAAGAGGTTTCCTTTTATATTGACGAAAAGAAAGTACATTATGGAATTATTGACACGATTGATTTTTGCGTAGGGTTATCGGGCAAGCTGATGGTAAAACTGAAATCAAAAGGCTTTACCTCAATGCTTACACAAAATCAGCTTGAGCCAGGACTTAAAGCAAATGTTTCACTTAATTCGCTTATGGATAGCTTTATTAATATTCCAAATGTGACACATGAGGATAATTCTAACACACAAAACTATATTTATGTCAAAAAAAACTCAAGCATGTGGGATTCCATAGCAAATTTAAGCTATAAGCTGATGGGTACTTATCCATATATTGAGGGCACGAACACCGTTCGGATTTCTCCAAAAGCAAATCCGAAGAATGTAAGCTTAAATAATGAAAAAATGCTTTCATATGGCATTATAAACGATTATACGAAGATTATAAGCGATTATCATATGCAGGACATTAACGGGGATTACAGCATATATAATCTGTCCAACCCAGCAGCATACAGTAGAAACATTATCCGTCATAAGCATATTGACCTTGACAGGCAGTATCTGTATTCACCTCAAGATGCATTGGTTTACAAAATTGCACATAGCATGAGGGGGTTTTTCTCATATTATGGCGAATATCAGGGATATAGCGGTGAGGACTTAAGCGATACCCTTACAATTTCAGGCATTATTACAAATGCACGAATAAATAGGATTGAGATAAGTGGAAACGCAAAAGGTATAACTACAAAGTGCTACACCTATTTTGACAGCTTTTTTAATCAGTAACATTTTTTTAAGAATGGAATATTATATAGTATTGGAGCAGTTAAGTGAAAATTCATTTTAGCGAACCTTCTGCTCACCAAATTGGTGCTGACTCCAAAAAAACCACTCAGAATGTTTTCATTCTGAGTGGTTTTACTGTTTTAAGCCTATTAGCTTATGAGGCTGTTGCCTCAAACTCCGCCAAGCTTTTTTAAAAAAGCTTGACCAAAAACTTTAAAATTATATAGCGTGTTGATTTGATTATGATAAGCTAAATCGCTATACAAAAGCAATACAAAAGTGCAGGTTGCTGTTAGCCGCTTCGTTAAATAGAATAAGTTAACTATGTTGGACAGCTAACTTTAATTGGTGCGTGCAGAGCAAGCGGTAAAAAAAACAGGCGGCGGTT
>JAAYPV010000084.1 GCA_012519635.1 Clostridiales bacterium | reverse complement strand
TACGCAATGCTTAAATAAATATTTCTTAAAAATATCACTGAATTATCACATAGCTATGGTTAAATTTCATAAATTAAGTGTTGAAATAATAATATTTAAGTGGTATAATTAACAGTATAATATAATGGGGGTAATTGATATGTGTGGAATAGTTGGCTATGTTGGTCATAGGGACTGTGCAGATGTTCTTATGAACGGTTTATCCAAACTGGAATACAGAGGCTATGACTCAGCGGGTATTGCTGTTTTTGAAAATGGCGAAATCACTGTTGCTAAAACAAAGGGCAGACTTGCCGACCTTGAAAATAAAATGAAGGAAATAGGAAAGCCACATGGTCATGCAGGTATCGGACATACCAGATGGGCAACACATGGTGAGCCGTCCGATGTCAATTCTCATCCGCATAGTGGCGAAAGAGTAACAATAGTTCATAACGGAATTATCGAGAATTACAAGAAGTTAAAGGAATTCCTTATAGGTCAGGGTAGGGTGTTTAAAAGTGCAACCGATACTGAGGTTGTAGCGCAGATGCTTGACTATTACTATGACGGAAATCCAGTTGAGGCAATTGTAAAAACAATGCATGAGCTGGAGGGTTCCTTTGCATTGGGTATTGTGTTCCAGGACTTTACTGATACGATTTTTGCAATCCGCAAGGAAAGTCCGCTTATTGTCGGCGTCGGAGAAAATGAGAGCTTTATTGCGTCAGATGTGCCTGCAATATTAAAATATACAAGGAATTATTATTTGCTTGAGCCAAATGAGATTGCGGTTTTAAGCCCATATTGCACTAAGATTTATGATTTGCATTATAAAAAGATTGATAAAGAGCTAAAAACTGCTGATTGGGATATGGAATCAGCAGAAAAGGGCGGCTATGAGCATTATATGCTGAAGGAAATCCATGAACAGCCAACTGCGATTAAAACAACAATTACTCCTAGAATTGTTAATGGTTTGCCAAGCCTTGAGGAGTGCGGAATTACTCTTGATGAGATGAAGAATTTTAACCAGATTTTCGTTGTGGCTTGTGGAACAGCTATGCATGCTGGAATAGTTGGTAAATATGTCATTGAAAAGCTGGCAAAGGTTCCTGTAATCGTTGATATTGCATCTGAATTCAGATATAGAGACCCGATTGTTACAAAGGATGACCTTGTTATAATTATTTCTCAGTCGGGCGAAACAGCCGATAGCCTTGCTGCAATGCGACTTGCTAAAAGTTTAGGAGCAAAAACCCTTGCAATTGTGAATGTAAAGGGAAGCTCAATTGCTCGTGAGGCAGATATGCTGATTTATACTCATGCGGGGCCTGAAATTGCCGTTGCATCTACAAAGGCATATATGGTTCAGATAGCTGTTATGTATCTTTTTGCATTTAAATTAGCTTATGCAAAGGGTATGATTGACAAAGAGGAGTGCAAACGCCTTACTGAACTTTTACAGCAAACTCCTAACTTGATTGAAACCATTTTAGAGGATAAAACATATGAGCAGTATGTAGCGGCATCGCTTGTGACTGCTGACAGCTTGCTATATATAGGTAGGGGGCTTGACTATGCATTGAGTATGGAGGGCTCACTAAAATTAAAGGAAATCTCCTATATTCATTCGGAATCATATGCGGCGGGAGAGCTAAAGCATGGCACAATCTCCCTTATTTCGGAGGGAACGCCTGTTATTGCTGTTGCAACCCAGTCAAAGTTGATTGAAAAAACAGTGAGTAATATAAAAGAGGTTAAGGCAAGAGGAGCAAAGGTGACAATGGTATGCAGAGAGAGCTTTGGTGATGATAGTGATATTGCAGACTATTGCATAAAGGTGCCCGATATAGATGATATACTTATGCCAATGCTTGCTGTTGTTCCTTTACAGCTTGTTGCATACTATGCCTCTGTACTAAGAGGAAATGATGTGGATAAGCCACGAAACCTTGCAAAATCAGTAACGGTGGAATAAAACAACAGCTTGCAGCTAAACCAGTTTATAGAAGTATGAGGGCTAATAACCCTCATACTTATGTATTTAGATAGCGGAATCTGAATTAATGGAGGAATATAAATGAAGCCAAAGCAAAAAACTTTACTCAGCGTTCTTATTATGATTTTAATGTTCATACCCGGAATAAGCGTCTTTGCTGAAAATGAGACGGAGGAAGAGATTTTTACCTCAGGTGACTACTCATATACAGTAAGAAATGGTGGTGCAACGCTTGTAAACTATACAAATTTTACGGAAACTGTTGTAACTATTCCTCATGAAATAGATGGTTATCCAGTTAAAGCGTTAGGAGAAAATTTATTTTTTACAGTATCGGAAACCGACCCTACAATTTCAAAAGTAGCTGCTGAAAAGTTTATTATTCCAGCAAGTGTTGAGGAAGTAGGAGCATTTGTTTTTTATGGCTGTGTGAATGTAAAGGAATTTGAGGTTGCTGAGGATAGTACAGTTTTATGTGATGTGGATGGAGTAATATTTGATAAGGATAAGACAATAGTGATAGCATATCCGATTGCATCTGTGGCAACAGAATATACAGTCCCAAGCGGAGTAACATATATTGATTACGGAGCTTTTGCAAATTGCAATACACTTGAAAAGGTTATTTTTCCGAATACACTTGTTTCAATTGGGCAGTGGGCATTTGCAAGGTGCTCAAATTTAAAGGAGCTCAGCTTGCCAGAGTATATAGATACAATTGAAAAATATGCGTTTGCGTACTGTACCGGCCTGACTGATATAAAATGGTCTGAATCGCTTATTAAATTGGAAAGAGGAGCATTTGGTGCCTGCACATCACTTACAGAGCTTACCTTCCCAGAGTCATTGAGTGAAATTGGACAAGGTGCTTTCAGTGAATGTACTTCACTTACAAAGGTTACCCTACCTGAAGACTTGGATATATTAAATGAGGGTGCTTTTTCTGGGTGTACAAGCCTTAATGAGATAGAGTTACCATCAAAGCTTGTGACACTTGGCGAAAAGGCAGTTGGCTTTAATTATAATATGTCAAAGGAACTAGTTAAGAATGTTAATTTTAAAATCTATGGAAAAACAGGAAGTTTAGCTGAGACATATGCAATTGAAAACGAGTTTACATTTATTTCAACAGGGGCTGTAGAAAATCAAGAATCAAACGATTCCGATGAATCAAAGGCTGAAACAAAGACATCTTTCCTTAACTCAGAAGGTGATGGAAAAGGTGTGCCTAAAACATTGGTATTGGTGTTATCAGTTGCTGGGCTTGCTGTTGTAGCAGGTATCATAGCTGTTGCTGTAAGTAAGAAAAAGAAATCATAGGGGATATTCTGATGAAAAGAAACATATCGAGAATAATTCTGTCCTTACCTATTGTTTTGCTTATTATATCAACATTGGTTATTGCAGGCATCACAGCTTATGGTGAAATTATAATAGATGATGCGATGCTTGTAACAGAATCTGAAGATGATTATACATATAATGAATTAAAATATACAATAGAAGATGGGGGGATAAAAATAACCTCCTGTGATAAGGAAAGCACTGAGGTTGTCGTTCCAGATAAAATTGATGGAAAAACAGTTGTTAAAATTGGAGATGCTGCGTTTTATAATTGCTCTAAATTGACAAAGGTTCAGCTTCCGGGTACAATTGAGGAGATTGGACAGCAGGCCTTTGAGGGTTGTTCTGCTTTAGCGGAAATAAGTATTCCCCAAAAAGTAAAAATTATAGGTGGCGCAGCTTTTTACGGCTGTTCAGAACTGAAAAAAATTGAAATTCCTGAGGGTGTTGACAGAATACATAAAGAAACATTTTACCGATGCGCTTCCTTACAGGTGGTAGAACTGCCTGAATCTCTTACATATATTGGGCAAAATGCGTTTACTCTATGTAATGGGTTGAAGGAAGTAAAAATTAAAAAAAATGTAAAAACTATTGTTCCGATGGCGTTTTCTCAATGTGAAAAGCTTGAAAAGTTTTTTATAGATAAAGAAAACGAAGACTATGCAAGCATTGACGGGAATATATTCACTAAGGACGGGTCAGAAATTGTTGCATATGCAAGCGGAAATCTAAGAACAGAATACACAATGCCTGATACTGTGAAAAAGGTCGGTGACTATGCTTTTCTTAATTGTGTAAAGCTAGAGAAAATTGTGTTTTCTAATTCGTTGGAGGAAATCTGCAACGGCGCGTTTCTGGGTTGTTTTGGGTTAAAGGAAATTAAGCTGCCGAATTCATTGGATACTATCGGAGAGGGTGCTTTCAGTGATTGCATTAATTTGACAAAGATTGAAATACCCAAATCTGTCACAACTGTTAGCTCATATGCATTTTATGGCTGCTTACAGCTTAAAAAGATAAAAATTCCAAGTAGTGTTACTGCAATTGGGGAATATGCCTTTGGATATAACTATAACGAATCTGCTGAGCTTAATGAGGTTATTTCAGGAGTAATTGTTGACGCCCCTATAGGCAGCGCAGGCTATAATTACGCTGTTGACAATAAACTTCAACTTGCAAAGGATGTTAATAGCAATAAAGGTGTGCGTATTATAGCAATAATAATGGTTTTGGTTATAATTGCAATAGTTGCAGTAATTATATATTTCAAGAAAAGGTCGGAGAAGGAATTATTAGGTGATATGGTTGAAAGCTCAATAATCGATGATGAGGATGACGACGACTTTGATTTTGATGATTACTTATAAAAAATAGCTAAAGTCTTGTAAGAAAATACAGACTATTTTATGTAATTTAGAAAAATATCTAGGGGACAGGTAGAATTCTTTGACATTTAAAACTAATGGTGATATAATACCCATTATGCATTGAAATGAAAGGGGTTCTACCATGTTTAAAAAAGTAGTCAGCGGTTTAATGGCTGTAATGCTAGCGTTTTCATTAGTTGGTTGCAATAATAAAGAAGATGATTCAAAATCAAGTAAAAAATCAAAGGCTGACAGCAGTTCATCAGTGGAAGTTACAAAGAAAGATAAAAAAGAAGAAACTAAAAAGGAAACTGAAAAGAAATCCGATTCTGATTCTAGTGCTGCTAGTGGGCTTGCAGCTGATGGTACATATACATCTAAGTTGGGCTATTCAGTAAAGATTCCTGCTGGCTGGGAGGTAGATGATTCTACTATTGGAGATGCTTTTGCTGATAAATTAGGAAATAATTTAGTGGTTGCATCCGTACCTAGTGATGAACAATTCAAAAAAGCTGATGAAGCATTCTTTAAGGAAGAATATGTTCCTTCTTTGGGAACTGATGTTGAATTAAAAAGCTATAATCAAATTAAAGTAGCCGGCCATAAGGCACATGAAATAAAGATTATAAATAGAATTTCTTCAATGGAATTTCATCAGTCACAAGTATTTGTTGATGCAGATGATAATGTTATAATTGTTACATTTACTGATGTTGATGGATCGAATTCTGGAATATTTGATGGCTTTATGGATTCTTTGGTGATATTTGACTAATATTTGATAAGATTAACGGCGGCGTTTTGTACGCTGCCGTTATTTGTAATTTTGTATTTAAGGATTAAAAGGGGAATTTTG